>JAISAF010000304.1 GCA_031266855.1 Spirochaetales bacterium | reverse complement strand
TCGCGATTTTGCCACCAGCCAGGACGCATGGGCGAGCAGCCCCCTTGCGCCGCGCACAGCTGCGACACGCGGTTAATTGCCAAAGGCAATTAACCGCGTGCGTATAACGCTATGGCGCTAATTTGCCGGAAACGAAAAGGCGCCTGTCACCTGTTTAAAAAATACCTTGCGTCCTCCCGCAAAAAACGCTACACTGTTTTCCATAATGCAAAATCCAGTAATGGAAAGGCTTAACGGTTCTCAAAGTCCCCTCGGGCGGCAGGTTTTATGCCCGCAAGCGTAACCACAGGCTGAAAGCGTGGCGGCGGCAGCCGGAGGTGCCGAAGCGAAAAAGCATAACGGGAACCTGTGGCATGGGCGGAGTATACAATTATGTGAATATGTATATGTATCACTATGCGGAGAATAATCCCATAAGATATACAGATCCCAACGGGATGTGGCAGGATAATAGGGATGGTACTTATACGGCAGAAAGTGGTGATGCAATAATTACCACAATGCCGATAATTAATAAATTGAACTTGAAGATGTCAATACCGATTAGAAATCACTGGAATAATACTGCCGACTATCATGATGGAGCATTGGGTTCGGTTAAGGACCAGGGGTGGGCGGTTCCGTCAAGATGAAGGAATTTTTGTTCTTATTTTTATTTTGGCCAGTCGTTATGGAGGCTGAATCCAAACTTACAATAGTTAGAAATCTAGACGGATTTTCTGATGAACTGTATTTCGAAATTCGATATGACATAGAGGAACCATTTTTTGTTTCAGCAGAATTGACCGAAAGTTTTTTCTATTTATTCACTTGACAACAATGCGCTATTAATAAGCTGTTATCCACGTGGGAATACTATACAATATGCTGATGAAAAAACTGTGTGGCCGCCGGTTTTAAGAAACGTTAATCCAGGGAAAATAATCGCAATAAGAATACGCATTAATAAATTAAAACAGATTATTGAATCTCTTGGTATGCATATTACTGATTTTGAGGAATTTGATTTGATTATTTGTGATTATTATTTTATGATTGATTCAGATCAATATCAAACTTTTTTGTTTCCAGAAAACTTTAGTTTGAAGCAGCATATTGAATCTGAAAAAATAAGATTACGAGTCGTTTCAGAAGATATAATTACGTCTTATTATAACACCTTTAATTAAAAATCGTGCCTTGCGTTAAGGATGCCTCCGCTGCCCCCTCCCCGCCCGGCGTAGTCTCCAGACTACGCCGCACTAAAAGCTAACGCAAAGGCGCCTGACGCTCTTTTAGAAAATTTCCGGTTCCCCACCCGCCCGGTTAATTATCCCCTTTTTATATCAGACCCTGCGCGGCTTACCCTGTATATAAGCCGCCCACTGCAAATCCATACCCTTGATATGGTGTGTCAGCCAGTCCCCCACCATATTTTCCAGCAAGGCCGCCACCCTGTCAGCGTTTCTGAACTTCCCGGCGTTGATATCCAGTTCCCGGACAGTCCTTTTGAATGTTTCATGTATCGTTTTATGCTGAGCGAAATCAGGAAAATTATACTGCCGCATAATCTCCTCCTCGTCGGAAAAATGCCCCGCTGTGTAATCAAGCAGAAACTTCAAAGCCTTTTTTACCTCGCTTTCGGACTTTCTCATCCTCACAGCGTCCAGCAGATCGTTCAGCGCAGCGAAAAGCTGCCTGTGCTGCCCGTCCACCTTGGCATTGTTCGTGGCGAAACTCGCATCCCACACATAGCGCTGGGGAGAGTTTTTCGCGGCGCTTCCATTCTCTCCAGCACTTCCGTTCCCTCCCGCACTTCCATTCCCCCCAGCGCTTCCGTTCCCCCCGGCCTTTCCAGCCCCGGCCCCAAGCCCAGGCACGGCCCCGCCCCCAGCCCCGGCTTTCGGCGGCTGCGCGGGCTTTTCAGTTTTCACGCTTTTCCCATCCTGAAGCTCGGAAACAAGGGACAATAGGCCCTGGGACTTTTCAAGAAGGGCATGAAGCTCCTTCTCCATTCTAACAGCCAGGGTTTCGTTAGTCCCGGCAATTCCGTTTATCTCGTTCACCAGAGCCGTTACCTCGCCGCTAGCCGCGGACTGCTCCTCCACCGCGTTGGCGATAGACTCAACCTGATACATCGAATCCTTCACCGTCTGCTGCGCCTCGTTAAGCGAAGCAACCGTTTTCTCCGCAAGCTGGGCCACCTGGGAAATGGAACCCGCCGTCATCTGAATACTCGAAATATTAAGCTGCGTCAGCTCCTGCACATTCTGGATACCCGTATCAACCTGCTGCGCCGCACTCTTCGTCTTCTCCGCCAGACTGCGGACTTCCGCCGCAACCACCGCGAAACCTTTCCCGGAATCCCCCGCGTGAGCCGCCTCAATAGACGCGTTAATAGCCAGAAGATTTATCTGCGCCGCGATATTGGAAATAACCTGCATAATATCGCCAATAGCCTTCGACTGCTCCCCCAGCTTCCCGATATTCCGCGTCAACTCCTCCGCCAGGTTCTGCATCGTCCTAATCGCCTCACCCGAAGTATGCATCAAACCAACACCCGCCTCAACCTTTTCATTGGAAATACGGGAACTCTGCGCCGCGGTCTCCGCGCTATGGGAAATCGAAAGGATACCGGAACTCAGCCGCTCTATTGAAGTCAAAACCCCCTTCAACCGTTCGGCCTGTTCGTTCCCCCCGTTCTTCACACTCACCGAATTCCCGGAAATACTGCTTATCCGCTCCCCCATCTCCCGCGCCGAACTCTCCACACGGGCAGCAATATCCAGCATCGTCTGCGTCATCCTCTGCGTTTCCTCCGCCCTGCTGGACGCCTCAGCCTCTTTTGCCTGCACCGAAGTAAAACTCCGCCGCAGACTCTCCAACATCTCCCGCAAAGCCTTTTGCAATTGAGCGATCTCGTCGCGGCCCTCGGCATTAATAACCGTATTCAAATCCCCGCCCGCAAGCATCTGCGCCGCGCGTATCGTCTGACGCAGCGGAATCCTAATTGAACGCACACAAAAAAAACAAAAAGGCCCAACAATCACAAGAAACAGAATCCCCACAGCCACGCCAATAACAATCATGTACGTTCTTAAATTATTATCCATCCTCTGATAAACATCCGCCAGATAATTATCAATATTATCAATATAGATACCCGTCGAAAGCCAAATATCCGTCCCCGGAATATACTGCACATACGCCAGCTTAGGCGCGTCCCGCATATTGCCATCCGGCCCCGGCTTAGGAAAAGTAAACTCAACAAAACCGCCACCCCTGCGGGCATTCTCAAAAAGGTCCCGCACATAGTAAACACCATTCCTGTCCGCCGTCTGCCCCAAATCCTCACCCTCGCGCTGCGGCAGCGTAGGATGCATAAAAATCACCGTCCCGATATACGTGTAATAATAACCCGACTCGTCCTCCTCGAAACGATAATCCCTGATATACGAACTAATAATATCGTGCTGCGCCGTCCTATCCCCCACCCCCTCAAGCGCCCTCCCCAGCGCGACAGCCATCGTCTGCGTCCCCAGCCGGATTTTCTCCCGCTGCCCCTCCATCATCACCGACTGAATATCGCCAAGCCCCTCGTTCCTCACACTATCCGCAATAAAAAATACCATACCAGTCAGCGCGGCAATCGAAAAAATAAAAACAAACACAAGAACAAGAATCCTGACATTTATCGAAATGTTCCGTAGCATTTGACGACTCCTTTTAGAGCGGCTTTCATAAATTAAAAACTAAAATCAAAAAAAGGACAAGTATAAAAACTAGGAGAGGTTTACCCGCCAGTGTTTTTTTATACTGGCGCGTTTCCGGCGCGAAGCGCCGGAAACCGGGCTTTCCGGGACTCCGCTACCGCTGCGGCCCCGGCGCCCCGCGCCGTGGCTGCTTCGCATCCCTCCAATCCCTCGCGCGCGCCCCAGCGGCAAACACCCGCAAAATCGCTACGCGGTTTTGCGGGCGCCTTGAGTTATACGCACGCGTAACGGCCGCCTGGTAACGTGGTGGCGGCAGCCGCCACCGCTAAAAAGTGCCAGGCACCTTTTTGAATGGTACATTCTAAAATACAACATTATTCAGTGAAACGCAAAAAGGTGCCTGGCACAACATCATAAACTTAAGCCGCAAGCCTCCTAAAAACTGGGTTTCAGGTTGCATTTGTATTTATTGAAATGGTTCCATTTGCGCTCCCTCCCCTTTAACTGCCGTACCGGCACTATGTTCCGGATC
>JAISAF010000289.1 GCA_031266855.1 Spirochaetales bacterium | reverse complement strand
AACACGCCGCTCACCAACGCGCCCAAAAGTACAGTCCCCAGGGCCGACAGGGCGCAAATCAGCATCAACTTCCAAATTGATAACCGCGGTTTGTCATTCATCGCTCTTCCCCCATGGTGGCCCTGTTCCGGCCCGGTGTCAAGCATACCCCTCAGGAACTTTGAACATAAAAAGGGGGGCCGCTTTCCATGCTTTTTTTCAAGGCGCGCACCTTTTTTTTGGCCCCCCCTCCGGGCGCACTCCGTTGCGCCCTACCCCCCCTGGCGGGGCTTTTATCCGCGGCGGGGCTGATACCCGTTCAGTCCAAACGCGCCGCTTTTGCGGTGTCCTCTATGCGCTCCGTGTAGCTCCGTGGCTTTTTCTAAAAATGAGGTACGCTGAAACCCCTCGTACCTTGTAAACACTAATTTGCAGGATAGCTCAATGAGGAATTTAACGCAAAGGACGCAAAGCATAGGCATCGAATATAAATAAATGCAGGAGCCCCGCACCCCCTCTCAAAGCGCGTTGAAACTTAAACCCGCAGTCTTTATATTTTAAGGATGCGGTTCCGTTTGGTTGTGGTGTTAATCCTTGCCGTCATGGTTTCAGGCTGCGGGGAAGAGCCGGAGGGCGGCCGGCCCGCCGCGTACCTGCCGGTTTCTTCCCTTTCCCGCCGGTGGCTGGAAATAAAAACGGATCTGCTGGAAGGCGGCGGAGCGCCTTTCAATACCGTTGATCTCCGGACGCGGCTGGAGGATTTCACCGGCGCGCTGGACCGCTTTTCCGCCTCCCCCGCCGGCAGCCTGTATCAAATTCAACAGCCCCGCATCGCGGAGCCGGTGACGGCTATCGGCGAAAGCGCGGAAAGGCTTCTTCCCGCGGCCCTGGCCGGGGACGAGGCGGCGGTTTTCGCAGGTGTGCTGGAAATAGACAGGGCCCTTGACCAATTACAAAGCATCGACACCGGCATATCAAATACCATTCAGTTACGGTATTTTCAGCTTTTCTTTTTTTTCACCCTGCTGGTCATTATAACCATTCTGGCCGTATGGCTGCTGAACCGCAGACTGAGAAACGCGGTAAGCCGGGAACGGCAGAGCCTCATCTTTTCCCGGGAGACCGCGCTGGCCCAGGAGCAGGAGCGTTCCCGCCTGGCCCGGGAACTGCACGACACGGTAGCCCAGGATCTGTGGCGTTTAAGCTTTCAGACAGACCGCATAGGCGGGGCCGCCGGGGAGGAGGAACGGCGTCTGCTCTGCCGGGAGGTGGTCGAAGGGCAGCGGGAACTTATCAAGCGGGTCAGGGCAATCTGCAATACCCTGATCCCGCCGGATTTCCAGCGCCAGGGATTGGCCGGCGCGCTGCGCGGCTTGTGTTATAATTTCCGGCAGCGTACCGGCATTGAATGTGCCCTTACCGTACAGGAAGGACTGGAACTCGATCCCCTGGGCGCGGAGGCGCAATTACAATGCTTTCGCGTGGTACAGGAATGTCTCATGAATATTGAAAAACACGCCCGGGCCCGGGAAGCGGCGGTGCTGGTCAGCAACGGCGGGCGGGGGAAAGGGCGCGGCGAACCGGGAGGCCCGGCGGTTTTGCGTATCAATGTTTCGGATAACGGCAGGGGCTTTCCCGTGCCGGACGGTGATTCGCGCCTGCGACTCAGAACGGCGGGGCACCTCGGCTTGTGGACCATGTATGAACGGGCCGCGGCCCTGGGCGGAACCCTTGCCATAGACAGCGAAGAAGGGGAAGGCGCGCATATCACCCTGGAGGTGCCCCTGGTTCAAAATCCCGCAGGCGGGTAACATTCCCTCAATAATATTGACTAAACAAGGGCGAAGTTTATACTTATCAAACTATGATACCGGTTATGCTGATAGACGATCATCCTCTGGCGGTCAACGGTATCGGCGCGTGGCTTACCGCCTCGGGGCGTTTTGCCATTGCCGGAACCGCGGGAACGGTTGGAGAGGCTCAAGCCCTGCTGGAAAGCCTCGACCCTTTGCCGCAGGTGCTTATCCTTGATATTGCCCTGGGAACGGAAAACGGGCTGGCGGTAATTCCGGCGGTGAAAGAAACCGCGAAAAAGCGGAAGGCCCCGCTTCCCGGCATCGTGGTATGCTCCATGTACGAGGACCCCTTTCTGATTCAGACCGCCATGGACGCGGGGGCGGGGGCCTATATTGCAAAATCCGCGGACATTCGGGAAATCGTCACCGCCATAGACGCGGTACTGGCCGGGGGAACCTACATCAACCCCGCATACGAGATGCCGGTGCGGAAATGGGCTTCCAGCGGGCTGTCCGGCCGCGAGCGGGAAATTGTGGCCCTGATAAAGCGCGCTTTGAGCAATAAACAGATTGCGAAAAACCTGGACATCAGTGTACGGACGGTGGAAAATCATCTCGCCCATATTTATGTAAAAACCAATATCTGGTCCCGCGCCGAACTGACGGAGCTGTAGCAGCCCATTTATCGTAATTTTTGCGCCACTGGCGGCGCAAAAATCCACGGATACAACAGGTTCCCGGAACCCCGCTTTAACCAAAATCGTGCGTAAATTACTCAAGACAATTCACAATTTTGGGGTATAAAATCACGGTATACAAAGCGAGGTTCCCCATGAAATGCGATAGATTGTTGGTTCAAACAGTACGGGCGCTGTTTTTTATCCCCTTCCTGCTTGTTTCCTGCAGCCTCGATTTTGAGCCGCCGCAAAACCGGGCGGGTTCTATCGCCATCCGGGTAGCCGCTCCCCCGCCGGCCGTGCTGGCGGC
>JAISAF010000208.1 GCA_031266855.1 Spirochaetales bacterium | reverse complement strand
CTGGAGACTACGCCGAGCGGGGTTATGAGCACATAATTGCCGAAGGCAATTATGCGCTGCCGCTGGGCGGCGCGAGGGATTGTAGCGGAAAGCCCACAGGATTTGCATTGGCAAATCCGAGGACTTGGAGCGGAAAGCCCGGTTTTTTTGCCCGTCCCGGGCAAAAAAACGCGCCCAAAACCGGGGGGAGGGGCGAAAATAAAAATAGTGTACAAAGTCGTGTGGGCGCTTGACGGACATGCGTTCCCGTGTGTATTTTAACTATATAAATATTACATCACTACGAGGATCACATGTCAGAAAATACCGGAGAAAAAGAGGGCGGCGTTCAGGACAGGCCGGAGGGTGTCTGTGTGGAGAAGGATGGCGGGAAACTTCAGGATGCTGTGGTTGGGGAGGCGGTTTCCCTGGCGAAGTTCCAGGAGCTGGAGAACGCGCGTAAGGGTCTTGAGGATGAGAATGCGTCCTTGAAGGATCAGTGCCTGCGGATTCAGGCGGACGCGGATAACTTTCGTAAACGGATGGTTCGGGAAAAACAGGATTCTATTCAGGCGGCGAATAAGCAGCTTCTTACTGATCTTTTGCCTGTTATGGATGATTTTGCGCGTGCTATTAAATCCGGGGAGGTGTCGCGCGATTTCGCGGCGTTTCATGATGGTATTGTGATGATTGAGAAGCAGTTGTCTGGTCTTCTTGAGCGCCGGTGGGGGTTAAAGCGTTTTGATTCTATTGGTGAGGAATTTGATCCTCAGAAGCATGAGGCGCTTTATAGTGAGGATCGGCCTGATCACGAGGTTTCGATGGTGCTGGAAGATTACATGACAGGATACACTCTTCATGATAAAATACTGAGGGCGGCGAAGGTGAAAATTTCAATGCCTGGGCAGCCGGCTGGCGGCGCGCAAACTGTGGAGAAAAATGCTGGTAAAAACGCGGGCGCGGCGGATTCGCCGGAATCGAAGGATTCGGGGAGTTCCGGGTAATGGGTGTGGTGGTTAAGGGTTAAGGGTGGTTAGTTTAGTATGGGTAATTTAATGGTGGAACTTGACGCCGGTTTGCGGCGGATTCCTAAAGACGTGCCTTGAGACAGCCGGAAGGTTATCGAACAGGTCCAATACTAGGTGAGACAGAGAGAGAGGAGAACTTTTATGGGAAGGATAATTGGAATTGATCTTGGAACAACAAACTCATGTGTCGCGGTTATGGAGGGTGGGGAGCCGGTTGTAATCGCGAATGCGGAGGGCGCACGGACAACGCCTTCCATTGTGGCTTTTACTCCGAAGGGGGAGCGGCTTGTTGGTCAGCCGGCGAAGAACCAGATGATTACAAACCCGGAGAATACGATTTATTCGATAAAGAGATTCATGGGCCGCCGGACTCCGGAGGTCCCGGAAGAGATTCGTATGGTTCCCTATAAAATCGTGGAAGACGCTTCCGGGGGCGTGCGGGTGCAGGCTACGGATAAGCAGTATTCCCCGCCGGAGATTTCGGCGGCTATTCTGCAAAAAATGAAGGAAACCGCCGAGAGTTATTTGGGTGAGACGGTTACTGAGGCTGTCATTACCGTTCCCGCGTATTTTAATGATTCCCAGCGTCAGGCGACTAAGGACGCGGGCCGTATCGCGGGTCTTGATGTAAAGCGTATTGTGAATGAGCCTACCGCCGCCGCGCTGGCGTATGGTTTTGGTAAGGAAAAGAAAGAGGAGAAGATCGCTGTTTACGATTTGGGTGGCGGTACTTTCGATATTTCCATTCTTGAACTGGGCGACGGGGTTTTTGAGGTAAAGTCAACTAACGGCGATACCCACCTGGGTGGCGACAACTTTGATCAGCGTGTCATGGACTGGCTTATAGCAAGTTTCAAACAGGATTATGGTATTGACCTTTCGAGCGACCGTATGGCTTTGCAGCGGCTCAAGGAGGCGGCGGAAAAGGCGAAGCGGGAGCTTTCCACAACCCAGAGTACGGAGATTAATTTGCCTTTTATTACGGCGGATACTTCCGGGCCGAAACATCTTCTGTATACCCTCACGCGCGCCAAGCTGGAACAGCTTATTGGCGATCTTATTGAAAAAACCCGAGGGCCGGTTATGCAGGCTTTGCAGGACGCGAAATTGAAGCCTTCGGAGATTGACGAGGTTGTTCTTGTTGGCGGTTCGATCAGGATTCCCGCGGTACAGGCTTTGGTTAAGGAAATGTTTGATGGCAAGGAGCCTCACCGGGGAGTCAATCCCGACGAGGTGGTCGCGGTGGGCGCGGCGATTCAGGGTGGTATTCTGGGCGGGGATGTAAAGAATGTTCTGCTGCTGGATGTAACGCCTCTGTCCCTTGGTATAGAAACCCTTGGGGGGGTTTTTACGCGGCTTATCGACCGGAATACGACAATTCCCACAAAAAAGGCCCAGCCTTTTTCCACGGCGACGGATAACCAGACCGCCGTATCCATTCACGTACTCCAGGGCGAGCGGGACATGGCGAACCAGAACCGCACGCTGGGGCGTTTTGATTTAACCGATATTCCTCCCGCGCCGCGCGGGATTCCTCAGATCGAGGTAACATTCGATATTGACGCGAATGGTATTCTCCATGTGTCGGCGAAGGATCTTGGTACGGGCAGGGAGCAGAAGATCCGTATTGAATCCTCTTCCGGTTTGAAGGAAGATGAGATCAAACGCATGGTGCGCGAGGCGGAGGAGCATGCCGAGGAAGATCACAAACTGAAGGAAGGCGCGGAAGTCCGCAACGAGGCGGACAGCCTGATTTATTCTACGGAAAAATCCTTGAAGGATTATGGCGATAAGGTTGGCGCGGATGATAAGCAGAAGATCGAGGCGGCGGTGAATGACTTGAAAGGCGTGCTGTCTTCCGGTAATCTGGAAACTATTAAGGCGAAGGTCGAAGCCCTGAAACAGGCGTCCTACAAGCTGGCGGAGGAAGTTTACAAACAGGCTCAAGGCGCGGCGGGTGCGGGCGCGAATCCGAACCAGGCTGGCGGGCAGCCGTCTGGTACGGGAGCGGGCGCCGGGGCTGGCGCGGACAACGGGGAAAGCTCCGGCGGGCAGCGGCCTAAGCAGAATGCCGAGGATGTGGATTACGAAGTCGTTGATGACGATAAAAAATAACAGCGTACGCGATGCCGTCCCGCGGGGGCGGCATCCGGGCTTATACTTATAACAGGAATGGATTTTGGCAAAACGGGATTACTACGAGGTTCTTGGCATTGGCCGCGGCGCCTCAGTCGATGAAATAAAAAAGGCTTACAGGAAGCTGGCTATCCAGTACCACCCGGACAGGAATCAGGGGAATAAGGAAGCCGAGGAAAAATTCAAGGAGGCTACCGAAGCCTACGAAATTCTGTCCGATGAGAAGAAACGCCAGGCATACGATCAGTTTGGTTTCGCCGGGGTTGACGGCGCTTCCGGCGGGGGACGGGGTTTCGGCTCCGCCGCTTTTCACGATTTTTCGGATATTTTCAGCGGGTTCGGCGATTTTTCCGACATTTTTGAAGGCTTTTTCGGCGGAGGCCGCAGATCATCGGGGGGGCGGGCTTCCGTACAGCGCGGTTCGGATTTGCGTTACGACGCGGAAATAGATTTTAAGGATGCTGTTTACGGCACAAAAATTGAGGTTGAGTATAATCACAACTCAGGATGCCAGACCTGCCACGGTACGGGCGCGGAATCGGGTTCCGGGAAAAAAACCTGCCAGACCTGCGGCGGTTCGGGCCAGGTGCGCCGCAGTTCGGGATTCTTTTCCATTGCTTCGGTTTGTCCGGCCTGCCGGGGGGAAGGTTTTATTATTGAACATCCCTGCAAGAGCTGCGGCGGTTCGGGCCTTGTCAAGAAACGTCAGAAAATCAAGGTAACGATACCGGGGGGCATCGAGCATGGCCGCAGGATTGTTATACACGGTCAGGGCGACGCCGGTCCGAACGGGGGCGAAGCGGGCGATCTTTTCGTTGTTATTCACGTCCGCCCGCACGAATATTTTGAGCGGGAGGGCAACGACCTGTACTGCGTTATCCCCGTATCCATTACGCAGGCCGCGCTCGGCGCCGAGCTTGATATTCCCAATGTTATGGGTCAGAAAATCCGTTTGAAGATTCCCTCCGGGACCCAGGAAGGAAAGGTTTTCCGCCTCCGCGGGGAGGGCATGCCCATTTCCAATTCGCATCACCGCGGCGACCTGTATATAAAAATTATGATTAGGATTCCCACGCGTCTTTCCAGCCGTTCCAGGGCGCTCCTGAAGGAGATTGCCGACCTTGAGGGCGATATAACCGATCCCAAACCTTTGAGCCTTGCGGAATTCAGAAAGAAAGAATAAAAGCCTGGTTCCCGCATTTACTTTTTTCCCGATCATTATGGCGCATTCCGGGGGCGCGTGAGCGCCCACTACAATAAATTTCCTATCGGAAAGCGACCGTCTTCGGGCGCATTTTTTGCGGTTTGGGAATTTGCGCCGCAAATTCCCAAACCGCAAAAAACCGGGCTTTCCGCTCCAAGTCCTCGGATTTGCCAATGCAAATCCTGTGGGCTT
>JAISAF010000440.1 GCA_031266855.1 Spirochaetales bacterium | reverse complement strand
TTTTACAAGAGAGTTGTTATTCTTTTTTTTCAGAAAGAAAGTATATAAAAAACGTATTGATAAAAAAATCGGGAAATTAATCCGGGGAAAAAAGAAATTGCCAACCAATAAAATTGACAGTCTTATTGTTTCGGTAACATCTTTCCCGGAACGTATTATTGATATTAAGTATACAATCTATTCATTGTTGACTCAAAGTGTTATTCCTGAAAAAATTGTTTTATGGTTGGAAACAGACAGATTCCCCTTGCGGGAAAAGAGTCTGCCCGCTGAGCTTTTGGCTTTTTCCAAATTTAATCTACAAATCCATTGGTGCGAAGAGGATTTAAGGTCATACACCAAGTTGATTCCTTCGCTTAAAGTTTTTCCTGATTATTTTATCGTAATAGCTGATGATGATATTTTTTACAAAAAAAGATGGCTGGAAAAGTTATGGAACGAACATCTCGAGTACCCGGATGATGTAATTTGTCATGTTGCAAATACGATAACCTTCGATGCTAATCACGGTGTGTTACCATATAAAAAATGGATCTTTAATATAAGGTCTCCTCAGTCTTCATTATTGCATTTTCCTCTTGGCGTGGGAGGAGTTTTGTATCACGGGAAATTCCTGTTTAATGATATCGCGTCTAAAAAAATATTTATGAAGTTAGCCCCTTATGCGGATGATATATGGTTTTATTTTATGATAATACTAAATAATACAACTGTTAGGATTGTAAAAAAACCTTATACAAATATGCAATATGTAAACCCTTACCGTGAATACAATTTGCAAAAAGGGTTTAAGTTGTCACGTATTAATATGGATAATAATAAGAACGATATACAGTTTAAGGCGGTATCTGAATATTATAAGATTAGCCTTTTTGATTTGAAGGATGCTGCTATGGATTTGAGACGGCGAAAGGTATAGCGTGCTGTTATTTCTGCTTATTATTCTAAAATAAGTGTGAAATTTATAATAGTATGATTTTAGAAGACTTTGATTTCTTTATGGAACCCTTTGAGGCGATTGATTCAGGTAAAATTTTTATTGTTACTATTAATGCCCATTCCTATAATATGTCCGTTCAGGATTTATTTTTCAGGGATGCCTTAAAAAATAGTGATATCCTTCTCCCTGACGGTATAGGAGTTGTTTGGGCTATTCGCTGGCTTATCGGCAAAAGAATACAAAGAATGACTGGTTCTGATCTTTTTGAATATGAAATGGCGAGGATGCAACAATCAAAAGGCAGGGTTTTTTTTCTTGGTAGTTCAGAAACGGTTCTTCATAAAATTAAAGATAGGATTGCAAAAGATTATTCTACGGTAAAAGTTGAAACTTTTTCTCCACCATTTAGAGAAGAATTTGATGATAATGAAAGCATGAAAATGATTAAGGCTGTGAATAGTTTTAATCCTGATGTACTTTTTATAGGGATGACGGCGCCAAAGCAGGAGAAATGGGCTTATAAATACTACAATAAAATACAGGCAAAACATATTTGCTGTATTGGGGCGGTATTTGATTTTTATGCGGGAACAGTCAAGAGGGCGCCGCGATGGATGATTTCTTTAGGATTAGAATGGCTATATAGACTATGCAGAGAATATCCTAGGATGTGGAGAAGAGTTCTGATCGGGAATACCAAATTTATTTATTATATAATACGGGAAAAACTCACTCATAATAAGATGAGCAGGAAAAATTTATGATCATAACCCTAAAAAACCTCTGGAAAACCTACCCGATGGGCAAACTGGAAGTCCATGCCTTAAAAGGCGTGAATCTTGAAATCTCCGAAGGCGACTTTGTTTCCGTGGCGGGCCCTTCGGGTTCGGGCAAAACTACAATGATGAACATTATCGGGCTTGTGGACAGTCCCACGAAGGGCCAGGTTTTTGTCCAGGGCAGGGAAACAAGCGCCTTGAGCCGGCGGGAACTCACGCGGCTGCGCCACGAGGTAATAGGTTTCGTTTTTCAGTCCTTCAACCTGCTGCCGGTCTTAAGCGTGTTTGAAAACGTGGAGCTTCCCCTTGTTATCGGAAAGAAAAAACAGGGCAAGGCGGAACGAAGGGCCTGGGTAGAACATCTTCTGGAACAGGTGGGCCTTTCCGAAAGGTTAAAGCACAAACCCGCGGAACTTTCCGGGGGGCAGCAGCAGCGCGTCGCCATTGCCCGCGCCCTTGCCGGAAGGCCGCGCATCGTTATCGCCGACGAACCTACAGCGAACCTGGATTCCCAGACGGGCGAAAAGATTCTCGCGCTTATGAAGAAAATAAACATGGAAGATAAGACAACTTTTCTTTTTTCAACGCATGACCATACAATATGGGAAATGGCGGATCACGTTATTTTTCTTCATGACGGAAACATTCAGTCGGAAGAAAAACGCTAAAGATGGTTTTGATGAGTCTTTTAGTAGCTGTTCCGTTCCTGCTCCTTGGGAAAAAGGCTATTTATGGGTATACTTTATAATATGAATCTTTCCCAAAACCGGAAAAGCCCGTGGGGCGCAAGGGGGGCTGGTCGCAAAATTGCATTCGCACTTTTGCTGTCCGCCGCTGGGCGTGCGCAAGGGATTGGAGCGGAAATCCCACAGGATTTGCATAAGCAAATCCGAGGAATTGGAGCGGAAAGCCCGGTTTGCGGCGTTTTACGCCGCAAATGCGCCAAAATTCCGAATCGTAGTAAAATTACAAATGGGTTTTAGGAATATGAAATGACGGGAATTTACCTGAACGAATCCGACGATCTTATTGATATTTGCCTTGATAATGTTTTTAAGGCCGTTTTTACTAAAAATACTCCTGAATCCCAGGGTGCGCTGGCGAAACTGCTGTCCGCTGTCATTGGACGGAATCTGTCGGTCATCCTGATTACGGGAAATGAGCCGCCTGTCGATAATCTGCGGGATCGGCAGATCCGTTTTGACATAAACTGCAAGGCCATGGACGCATCTGGAGAACTGCTCAATATCGAAATGTCGCTGAATCCCGATAAATTTGAACCGCTAAGATTGGAGTTCCACGCAGGCAAGCTTTTTACCTCACAGGATATCCGGGGAAGCGGGAAGAGCTATAGCGATTTGAAAGAAGCTTACCAAATCGCGTTTTTGGTGAAAGGGCGGTTTTTTCAGGATGGAGATTTTTTGCATAGGTTTGAGTATTATGACCAACTGCGGGATGTGTCGCTGGAAGGCCGGAGCCGGATCATCACGATAGAGCTGGCGAAGGTGGAAAAGGCTGCGGAGAAACCGGTGGTGGAGATGGAGAGTTCTGAAAGATGGGCGTTTTACTTCCGCTATATAACGGACAGGAGCAAGCGGTGGAAGATAAATGAGATACTGGAGTACGAGGAGGGCATAGCGATGGCGAGCCAGGTACTGGCAAGTATAAGCAGGGATGAGGTGGAGCGGGCGCGGCTTATGAGCGAATATAAATATGTGGTAGACACCCAGAGTAAGGTTGTGGATGCAAGACGGGAGGGGAGACAGGAGGGAAGACAAGAGGGGAAGCTGGAAGTAGCGAAAACCCTGAAGACCCTTGGAGATCCCCTTGAGAAAATAGCCCGTGTTACCGGGCTTTCCCCCGATGAAATTGCCGGCTTATAACAAACCTTTTTCCATGATGGTTTTTCTATTCTCCTGAGCGCGCAGGAGTGTTAGTCGCAAAATTGCGTATGCAAAGCATACACAATTTTGCTGTCCGCCGCTGCGCGGCGCAAGGGATTCCGGGGGCACGATAGCGCCCGCTACAATCTATACCTATTACGCCCAAACGAAAGCACGCGAAAGCGTGTGATTTTACCAGCAACATGGGTGAGAGGCTCAAAAAAGTTTACGCCGTGTACAACAACGGTCGAAGAGCCGATAAGCGACCGTCTTCGGGCGCATAACAGCGGAAAGCCCGCAGGATTTGCATAAGCAAATCCGAGGACTTGCAGCGGATAGCCCGGTTTTTTGTACAGGGATTTGCGCGGCAAATCCCTGTACAAAAAATGCGCCTATATTTTTTATCCGTTCAAAAAAAATAGAGAAAATAATGTTAGACGATAGATCGGAGCGAAAACGATAATGATTTTTTCCCTTTCCGCCAGAAATATAACGCGAAACAAACGCAACAGTTTTGTTATGATATTTCTTATCGGAGTTATTACCTGTCTGTTTTTTATCGGCAACAGCGTTATGCAGAGATCCGACCGGGGACTGCGCGAAACCTACGTGGAAAATCTTACTGGCGATATTGTTATAGAAAAAATAACCGATGTTACGATGAATCTTTTCGGGGCCAATACGCCGGTTATTGAAGATTATTTTACCATACCTGTTCTTCCCGCCTACGACGCGCTACTCGGTGAAGTCCGTGCCGTTCCCGGTGTGCGGCTCGTGACCAGCCAGATTTCCGGTCAGGCTATCGTGGACTGCAACGGATACCGTGGCGGCGCTCTTCTGTGCGGGATTGATCCCGAAACATATTTTGCCCTGTTCCCGGGAATCGTTATCGAAGAAGGGCAGCGCATTCAAAGCGGGGAATACGGCGCCATGATTACCTCGGCACGGGCCGAATGGATTGAAAAGGAAACAGGTGTCCGGCCCGCGCCGGGTGATACTCTTGTTTTTACAACAGGCGGAACCGTCGGTTTCAAAATCCGTGAAGTTCCCCTTGCGGGAATTTTCTCCTATAGAAGTTCCGGGCAGTTCATGGAGCAAATCATACTGCTTGATCCCCAGACCACGCGCGCCCTTTCTTCCATACAGGTTGCTTCCGCCGATGTTGAAATTTCCGAAGATACCGCTTTGCTTTTGGATAAAGATATGGGTGATATTTTTGGCGAAGATGAAGGAGATGGCGCGGATAACGAAGACTCCGCGGATTCAGCCGCTCCGGAAAAAGGCTTTTCAATCGAGGATCTAAAATCGCTGCTTACCGATAGCGCGGACGGGGACTCGCACGGCGCGGCCGAGGTTCAGGGCGGCGACTGGAATTTTATTATTATACGAATAGACGAAGGCGCCCCGGCCTCCCGCATCCTTAGCGATCTGAACAGCCGGCTTCTGCCCTATGGAGCGCAGGCCGTCGGGTGGCGCACTGCCGCGGGAGTATCGGCCCTGCTTGTGCTTTTAATCCAATCCCTGTTCAACGCGGGCATCGTTCTCGTCAGCATCGCGGGAATCATTACGATTATTAACCTCCTCCTTATTTCCGTATTCCGTCGCACCCGCGAAATAGGAACCCTTCGTGCCATAGGCGCTTCCGACGGCTATATCCGTACCCTGATTTTGTGGGAGAATCTGCTGCTTTCTCTTGCCGCGGGCTTGCTTGGCGTTGTTGCCGGAGGCCTTCTGATGTATGTTATAAACGAAATGCGGATACACATCGCGAATGACCTGCTTGCCTCGCTTTTTGGAGGCCGGGTCCTGACTATGGAATTTCTCCCCGGCGTAGCGGCCACGGCTTTTATCATCGCCGTGCTGGTAGGAGTTCTCGCGTCCCTGTACCCGGTGCAGAAAGCAGTAAAAATCGAACCCATTGTCGCGGTAAGGCGCGGATAATGCGGATGCTCATGAATAATAAAATGGAAAGTTTAAGCCGGTTCTTTTTTTGGGCGCCTTTCCGGCGCTCCGCGCCGGAAACCGGGCTTTCCGCTCCAAGTCCTCGGAATTGCCCAGGATGCATGGGCGAGCAGCGATTTTGCGAAAGCAAAATCGCGACCAGCCAATGCAATTCCTGCGGGCTTTCCGCTGCAATCCCTGGCGCGCGCCCAGCGAATGCGGTAAGCGGGCGCGCATGTCCGCGATTTTGCCGCGGCAAAATCGCGGACCCCCTCCGCTTCCCTGATTTTGTTATGCGCACTAGCATACGAAAAAAAAAGGTTTTCCCATGAAACTGTTTCAACTTATTCAGCTATCGGTAAAATATCTGTACCGCAATCTCCGCCGGTATTTCTTCCTTTTGCTTGCCGTGGGTTTCGGTTTTTGCATTGTTACCCTTATAACATCCCTAAGCGATGGCATGACAGACAGCGTGTACTATTCCGCCCAGGCCCATTACGCCGGGGATATCATGATTGCCGGCTATAAAAACGCGACAGGAACCCGGCAGAGAATTTCCGAAACAAACCAGGTTTTACAGGCAATTTCCGCGGCGCACGTCAATCCCGCCCATATTGTACAAAGGACGATTTTTCCTGAACAGGGGATGCTTTTTTATAATGGAATCGCTGTGCGGCAGAAATATGTCATTGGCGTTGACTGGCAAAACGAGACGGAGTATTTCAGAAACCTGAACTGGGATGTTCCTGTTAAGGGCAATCTGAGTGACGGGGATGCCATTATCTCCGACCCCGTAGCACGGGAATTCAAAGCGCAGGTGGGCGATCAGATAACACTCGAAGTAGAAACGGAAACCGGCCAGAAAAATACCGGCGTGTTTATCATTAGGGGTATCGTCAAAGATTCCACAATATTCGGCTACTACAAGTGTTATCTGTCCCGCGCCGCGTTGAACAGGCTTTTGCTTTTTTCGCCGGAAGAATGTTCCATAATTGGCATTTATCTGCGCAGCCGCGGCGCGGTGGAAAAGGCGGAACTGTCTTTACAGGCGGAAATGGAGAAAGCTCTTTTTACTTCTCCCCTTGTCGCCGACCGCGGGGAGTTTCGCGGCAGGCGGGAAGAACCCTGGCAGGGTATACGGCATTTTGTCCTTACGCTTGCGGTGCAGCTTTCGGAAGTATCCGACCTTCTGCGGGCAATGCAGCTTATCACGTATTTTCTGTACGCGATGATGCTCCTTATCATTCTTGTCAGCGCGACAGTCACCTACCGGCTTATCCTGCGTGAACGCACACGGGAAATCGCCACTATGCGGGCCATAGGGTTTTACGAGGGGGACATCCGTATCATTTTGCTGTTTGAGGTTTTCTTTTTGTGTATCATCGCGGTTGCGGCGGGATATGCCGCGGCCATGTTTTTTGCCTGGCTCGCGTCCTTTTTGCCCTTTGACTGGATGCCGAGCTTTGAAATTTTTATGAAGAACGGCCGCCTGGAAGCCCTGTTCCTGCCCGCAACTGTTCTGTTGAATGTTTTTCTTGTTTTGTCTATACTGATTCCGGCTGTATGGTTTCCGGCTTTTGCCGTTTCCCGGAATCCTTTGCCTGAAATGTTAAGTGGAGGAGGCCGTGTATGAGGCTGAGATACGGGTTTTGTATAGGGGTTCTTCTTATTATAGGTTTGCCGGGAATTGCCAGTGCGACCGAAGCTGATCAAAGATTGCTGGAACGGGCCGACAATCTTGTCAGTTATATGAATACTGATTTTTCCGCCGAATATACAATCGTACAGGAAAAGCCGGGCCAAAGCCGCACGACAACCGTTACGGCTATTTTCCGCCGCGATTCGCAGGAAATGTATGTTATCGTTGTCCTGCAACCGGCTGTCAGTAAAGGGCAGGGCTATCTGAAACAGGGGAAGACCCTGTGGCTCTACGATCCGGAAAGCCGGCGTTTCAACTCGACCTCCAGCCAGGACCGCTTCCAGAACACCAATGCCCGCAACTCCGATTTTACCCGTTCCACCCTTGCTCAGGATTACCATGTCATTACCGGAGCGAATGAAAAACTGGGACGCTTTTCCTGCCGTGTGCTGACCCTGGAGGCTGCTACAAATGAAGTAACCTATCCCAGAATGAAGATATGGATCAGTGACGACGGTCTTGTGCGGAAAACCGAAGATTACAGTCTTTCCGGTCAGCTTCTGCGCACATCGGCCATTCCCGATTATTACAAAATCGGACAGCGCTATGTTCCCAAAAGTATACGCTTCGATGATGAGCTGCGGGGCGCCGTTATAAATGGCAGCTTTGTCAAAGAACGAACCGTTATTACTATTTCCAGGCCGTCTTTTGAAAAGGTTGTTGATTCTGTTTTTTCAAAGACTTTTCTGGAGACCGTAAACAGGTGAGAATGCCCCGCTTGTGCGCGGCGTTCCTTCTGTGCTGCATGCCGCTCACAGTTTGCCCTCTTGCTGCCGATGAAGATATTGACTCCCTTTTCGATGAGCCGGCGGATACCGAAGAAACAGCCGGGTCTTCGCAAGCCGATAGCGACGATAAGGCGGGGCCTCCCCCTCTTACGGACATAATAGACAATCGCGGTTTTAGCTTTGAAGTAGAGTATGAGTTCATTGCCGGATTTTCCCCCGGCTGGGCGGAAACTCCCTGGAACAGGGATTATCAGTTTGATACTGATTACGGGCCAGGGAAACCAAAAACCTCAAGCGAGTTTGCGACCCAGATTTTCGCGGCGGAGATGAACTCTACATTTATGCTGGATTTCCGAATATCGCCAACCTTGCGGGTGTATCAGTCATTTAAAGTAGATTTTCCTAATTATGATTTTAAGATAAAGGAATTTTTTGCTGATTATAATCTGAATAGGATAGTTTTTTTTCGTATGGGTTTGCATACAGTGAATTGGGGAGTATCGCGGAATTTTCCGTTTGTCAATTTGCCTGTTATGGTGCCTCCTGAAGGGAACCGGATTACCGAGTTTGACGCGCAGGGTAGTTCTATCCCAAAAGAGCCGGGGGATCCTTACGCCGTTAAAATGGATATCCCCGTTGGAATCGGCGGCCTGCAACTTCTGACCCTGAGCCGTTCCGGTTTTATTGAAGACCAGGATAACCCCCAGTTAAAAGAATTCGGCTATGGCTTAAAATACAATCTTGCTTTTCGCTGGGCGGATATTGACATTGGAAGTTTCTATCATAACAAGATGCCGTTTCGCTCTTTTATGTCTGTTAAAAGTACACTTCCTTTTGGAACCGAAATTTACGGCGAAGGGCTTTTCGCGGCATCCCCCGAATATGATTCGTTAAGTGGCGGCCTCGGCTGGTCGGGGAAAAATATTCCTGAAAACTGGGAACGGAAAAGCTGGTCGGGCAGCATAGGTGTCTTTGACGAGTTTTTTGACCGGATGCTGACAGTTAATTTTGAATATTTTTTTAACGGAGAGCGCCATGCCCAGTGGCTGAAGGAAGAAAGCTCCTTCCAGGATACGGAAGTTTCTCCTTTTATTTACGGACACAATGGCGCCGCGAATTTGGTTTTCAGACCAAACCGGGATATCCGTTTGTTTACACAATGTCTCTACAATTTGAATGAAAAAACGGCTCAGCTTGTACCGGGTATTCAGATTACGCCCGTATCTAACCTGAATCTTTATCTGGGTGTTCCTATGGTTTTGGGAGAGCGGGACGGAACCTATTACTCGAAAAACGCGGACAAAAAGAACCGGCCATTCAGTATTGTACTGGCTGTTTCCTTTAGCGGCAATTACCGGTTCAGTTATTATCAGTAGTACTGGGTAACAATTAAAACCTTTCCTGAATTTCGTAGTAGTGAATGCATGGGTAAAACGTTACGGATAGCCGAGCGTAAGGGATTGGAGCGGAAAGCCCACAGGAAGCGCATAGGCGCTTCCGAGGACTTGCAGCGGAAAGCCCGACCCCGCCGGAGGCGGGGGTACGCCCATGAGAAATTTTTTAGCTGTTACAGGATAGTCGTCTGTTTTTTCCAGTGCCGCCTGTGCAGGATACGGAATAATATAAGCGCGGGAATCCAGCTAAGGGGCAAAAGATAAATATCCAGGGCGGGCACTAATGTCCAGATAAGCGCCGCTATTCCTGAAAAGACGCAAAACGAATAGATAATGAGCAAAATCTTTTTTTGGGAAAAACCCGCTTTGAGAAATTTATGGTGGAGATGGTCCCTGTCCGGTTCTGCGATGGATTTTTTAAGCCGGATTCTTCGGAGAATGGCGGCGATGGTATCGAAAACAGGGATCACGAGCAGGGTGATGAGGATAAGAAGTTCGCCGCTTGGGTTTTCTTCTCCGTTTTCGATAAGCGGGAGAAGCGCCAGAGTGTATCCCAAAATAAGGCTGCCGGAATCCCCCATGAAGATTTTTGCGGGTGGCCTGTTAAAAACAAGAAAACCCGCCACGGCGCCGACAAGGGTAAAGGCAAGGAGCGCCGTTACAGTATATCCGGCAAGGAGGGATATGATGCCCCAAAACAGCGCCGCGATAGAAGCGATTCCTCCCGCAAGCCCATCCATGCCGTCGATCAGATTTAACGCGTTTGTTATCCCCACTATCCACAGAAGCGTAATCCCGTAGGTAATAAATCTGTTGTTCACTGTTATGCCGAAGGGTAAAGGCAGGGAAGAAAAGTGAAATCCCGCGGTCAGGGCAATAACCGCGGCGATCACCTGTAGTATGAGTTTGTAGCGGGCTTTTAGATTCTCGAAATCGTCGAGAAAGCCGGTTAGAAACAGAATGCTTATGCCGGTAACGATGAAGACGAAATTTTTTACTGGTATGATATAATCAAGCAGGATGCAAAGGGAGACCGGCACAACAAGGGAAATAAAAATTCCAATGCCGCCGGTACGGGGAATATTTCCGCTGTGGATCTTCCGCGTGTCCTGAGGGTCGTACCACTTGTTTTTATGAGCGATTTTGAGAACATGCGGTATAAGAATAAGCTGTAGGCAGAAGGCGCATGCCGATACGGCAACAAAAAACATAAATCTTAAATTTCTCCAGAATTTTTATAAAGATGTTATCCTAAATTTTACACTATTCCAGAGAGAAAGGCAATGAAGATTTCCAGAGCAAACGCGGGGTAAAAGCATGTGTGCCGCTATACAGAATCGCGTCTGCGCGAAGCGCGTCCTTTAGTTTCCGGCCTTACGACTGGTACAGATGCGGCGTTTGGCGGAAAAACCCAGCGGACTTGTGAATGCTATGCATTCACAAGTCCGCTGTTCGCCCTCTTGGTGCGCAAGGAATTGTAGCGGAAATCTCACAGGATTTGCATAAGCAAATCCGGGGAATTGAAGCGAAAAGCCCGGATTGCGGCCTTTACGCCGTAAAGGCGCCCGAAGACGGGCGCTTTCCAAAATAGTAAAAGTTGCAATCAGCGATTTTCTGTATACGAGGTACTTTATGATTATAACCCGAACGCCATTTCGTATCAGTTTTTGCGGCGGCGGAAGCGACATTCCCGCATTTTATGAAAAGCATGGCGGCTGTGTGATAAGTACAACCATTGACAAATATATGTATATTTCCCTGCATCCTTCTTTTCAACAGAATGA
>JAISAF010000149.1 GCA_031266855.1 Spirochaetales bacterium | reverse complement strand
TTTTATATTGAAATTATTCCCGAAGCTGTGGGGTTTCTGAACAGCTCTATTTAATTGCCAGAAACCGTTTAATCCGGCCGGGCTGCGCCCAGTTACGGGTTTCTTCCATTCTTTGATTTCGCAAATAATCTTCAACGCGCTTGTGTATTAATTCCTGCTGTATGCGCGTGGCGTCCGCTTCGTCCGCCGCCGGTATAAACGCGTGCATGGCCTGATTCGCCTGCCATTCCGCTGAACGCCAGTTTGACAGGACAAGCGGCGAAAACACCTTCTTCCCATAAGCCTGCCATACCACTTTACAGGCCGTAAAATTATAAGCGCCCACGCCAAGTAAAGCCCACCACAGGCCCCTGTTCAGCGCCGAACGGAGCAGCACGCCCTTACGGTTTTCGAGCCTTTGCCTGTGCCGCTGGAAATACTCGTATAATCCGGCTTCCTCCAGTTCGCCGTGATTCAGGATTTTGCCATCCCGTCGATACGGAAGCAGAATCCATTTTTCCGGTTCGCGGGTTTTTCCCTGAAGTACCCCGGCGGTTATAAGGGGAAACACGTATGCGGCAGGAAGGGAACGGGGAAACTCGTCAAAAATGTACACCTCATTTGCGCCGCAGGTATTTACCCCCTGCCGCGGCTGCTGCCATTCTTCAACCGAAATACGCGGAATTTGTATCGCCTCCGGTGTATCCCGCACGAGAAGGGGCGAATCAGGCCCGGAAACGGGAGAGGCGAATTTTTTTGTCCAGTTTTCGCGCGGCGCGCCGGACGCGGCAACATAGTATTCAACAGGAAAAACTGTCTGCCTGTTAAGCGTAAACTCCGCAAAGCAGAAGCGTGTGGAAATATCCTGAAAAACCTCCGTACCGGCGAAATCGTAAACGCGATCAAGGGAAAAAACCGTGCCGCCGGTTTGATAGCGGCGGAAACTCTGGTGCGCCCCGTCATTGAGAAACAGCGACAGCGGCAGAAAAAAACCGCATCTCGCGTGGCGGTTCACGTTATGGCGAAAAACGGAGTAGAGTACCAGCGCCGCGATATCAATACGCGCCCCGCCAAGAAGAACGTTCCTCATATCAGGAACAAGATTCATTTCCACGAAATATGGTTTAAGTTGCTCCTTGAGCGCGCCGCCCAGGTCACAGAAATTCGCCCAAGGCGGATTCCCAAAAAGAAAGTCGAACCGCAGTTTTGGATTATTCCTGATAATATCGGCGCAGATAATATTATCCGCGGGAAAATCCCTGTTAAATTCATGGTGAAACTTTTCCTGAAAGCGGCGCAGAAAATATTGTTCCTTTTCGATAAGGAAAAGCCGCTTCAATACGGCTAACGGAATTTCTCCATATTTCCGCACATACCGGAGCGCCAGCGCGATGATAAGATTCCCCTCGCCCGCGCTTGGATCACAGAGGGAAGCGCCCGCCTCAATATCGCTTACGATATCAAAACGTTCGAGCGCCCACAGCGCCCAGTGTACCGGCGTAAAGACAGCGCCCGTGGCGTTATGCGGAAAAGCCAAAGTATTTATCGCCGCCCCCTTTTCACACATCCGTACACAATCTACTGATATATGCGCAATTAATCTATCGGATCCCGGGCGCATTTTTGGGCCGCCGGGGGCGGCCAAAAAACCGGGCTTTCCGCTGAAAGTCCTCGGAATTGCTCAGGATGCATGGGCGAGCAGCGATTTTGCTTTCGCAAAATCGCGACCAGCCTATGCAATTCCTGCGGGCTTTCCGCTTCAATCCCCTTGCGCGCGCCCAGCGACGGGCGGCGGATTCGCGTTCCGCGAATCCGCTTCCCCACGACTTGCGGCTAACTGGCGGCGAAGCGTAAACAGTCCTGCCTGAGTATGCCGCTTCGGCAGCATAGTTGAGACTGTCGAATAAGTCTAATTTGTGTAATATTCCATATTTCTTGAGAAAATTCAGATACTCTAATTCTTTATACTACTTCCATTAACGTCTTTATCTTTTCAGCTACTTCCATACAATTTTTAATGGAAAAAATTTCCGGTTCATTAAATGCGTTCGTGAATATTTTTGAAATAATAGTGGCAATTTCATAGACACTATTTTCAAAATTTATTTTATTGGCGATTTCTTTACTTTCACAATCATATTCATCATCAGGACAATGAATTTCTAATAACCCGCAAGGATCCCATTTATCTATTGATTTTTTTACAAGTTCAAATAAAACCATTTGTTTCTCCTTTTATTATTTCTACAATTTTTTGTCAATATATTTATATATCATTTTTTAGTCTGCATTGCACATAAATTCCAATAACTTATTCAAAACCTGAACTATTTTAGCTATTCGTTCCTGTTCCGGGATACCATATTTTTTTTATTCCTTCTTTTGCTTCTTCGCCCTTGCCGGTTTTCGACTTCGCGGTAAATTTTTCTTTGCGGCGGGTTATGCGCCACGCAAGTGCGTGGCGTGGTTTTGAGGCTGATAGACCGTTGCGTGACTGGCTTAGCGTTTACGCGCCTGGGCCAGCCCGTGGGGCGCCAGGGATAGTAGCGGAAATCCTTTTTTGTCGCGAAGCGGCAAAAAAGATTGGAGCGGATAGCCCGGCCCCGGCGCGGAGCACCGGGGAGGCGCCAAAAAACTGGAAGATAAAAATTCTCAAATATTTATCATGAAAGGCACTGACACTAATTTTGAAAATCTGGTATAGTGGGTGGCATAAGGAGATATCTAAATGAAGAAGCTTTTGATTATGTATGCGCAGTATTTGGAGAAAACGAACGCGTCGGTTGTGGAACTTTTGGGGAAACTGACAGAGGCTGAACGGGAGCGGGATCGGGGAAGTTATTACAAAAGCCTGTCGGGGCTGCTGAAGCATATTTTTGGGGCTACGCTGCTGTTTCAGAGTCTTTTTCGGCAGGCGCTGGCTGCGGATTCAAAGGCGCGGAGGGTTTTGAATGCTGTTAAGGCAAGTGTGCCGGAGAAGAAGCTGGATGACGCGGTGTTCAAGGCTATGGCGGAGAGTTTCGCTGTGGCGAACGCGGCTACGGTTAAGTTTGTAAAGGCTCTGGAAGAGGGGGAACTGACATGTAAGGTGAAGATTTCCTGGTATGGCGGGAAGCCTGGCGCTGTGCCGCTTTTTTTCCTTTTTAATCAGTTTGTTATGCATACGGTTCATCATCAGGGGCAGATTTCGCAGATTCTTGATGAGTTGAAAGTGGAGCATGATTTTTCCGGTATTGATGTAAAGCTCGTACCAAAGGCGCGGTAAGATTATTGTAGTAATGGGCCGCTATCGCAGCGGCTTCCGCGGCGATAGCGGTTAGATTTCTGTACTAGGATTCAAGACTTAAGTTTTTAAGGAAGGGGAATATGTCAAAAGGCGTGGGGAAGATTTTTGTGCTGATGGCGGTTTTCGCGCTGGCGGGAATTTCGTGTTCGCGGGAAGTCCTTCGGGAGCCTGATCCGAAATTCGTGGCGGCGTTTACTGGGGGGATTGTTCCCCGCGGGGAAGCTTTGAAGGTGGTTTTTACCGGCAGCTTTGATACGGACAGCGATGTTTCGCCCCAGGCTTTTCAACTGAGTCCCGGCGCGGAAGGTTCCGTGGGCTGGGAAAACGAATGGACTTTGGTTTTTACGCCAAAGGAGCCGCTGAAAGCGGAAACCACCTATACCGCGACCCTCGATCCATCCCTTCTGCGGGCCGCTGGCGGCGCTGTCACTGGTGATGGCGTTGGCCTTGACACTGACGCGGAGGCGGAGGCGGTTTCCGCTTCCAAATTTTCTTTTCGCTTTACGACGCTTCCCCCGCTGTTTGAAATCAGTTTTGATCCCTTGAAGATCGACGCGCGGGGGCAGGTGCGTGTGTCGGGAAGCGCGCTGGTTGAAAAGGATGTGGAGCTTTCCCGGCTGGGGGCGGTGCTGCGTTCTGATGATTTAGGCGAGGCGCAATGGAGCGGGGAGGAGGAGGGCAGCCCCGGGACGTTCCGTTTTGCCTTCGCGCCGCTTTCGCGGGGAGAGGATGCCCGCGATGTGGCGGTGCGCTGGGACGGCAAGGCTGTGGGTTCAAAGAAAAAGGGGAACAGGAATTTCCATATACCGGAAAGCGAGGCTTTTGAGGTTCTTGCTATAGAGCAGCCGGAAAAGAACACGTTCCAGATTACTTTCTCTTCGCCGCTGGCGGAGAATCAGGATTTGCGTGGTTTTGTCTCCCTGTCGGGGGATACGAACATCCGCTATTCGGTGGATGGCAATGTCGCGCGGATTTTTGGCGGGACGGATGTTCTTCCGGGGGCTGTATTATCCATACGGGATCTTGCCGATGCCAATGGAAAGAGACTGGTTCATCCTGTGCAGTATTCGGCTTCCGCGGCCTGGGAATTACCGTCTGTGGGTTTCGCTGGTTCGGGGGTTATTCTGCCTTCAAGCCAGGGTTCCTCGCTGGTGGTCGAAACCCGCAATCTTTCCGGGCTTATCGTGGAGGCTTTCCAGATATACGGCGACAATATGGCGCAGTTCCTGCAAGTCAACAGCCTTTCGGGGGAGAGGGAGCTTAACAGGGTAGGGGAGCCGTCCTGGAGAAAGGCTTTCGATTTTCCCTGGAGCGAGTCCGATAAAAACCGTTTGGTACGCCGGGGGCTTGATTTGTCGGAGCTTTCCCGGAAATATCCTGACAGCATGTTCCATCTGCGCGTAAGTTTCCGCAGGCGCCATGTCCACTACGAAAATCCCAATAACCGCAATGAGGATTTTTCCAGCCTTGAGTTTCCCGGCGACGATCTTGTTCCTATCGGTTCCGAGAACGGCGAGGAGGAGGAAAGCAGCAACTGGAATTACTATCAGAACACAAAGTGGAATGACGGGTGGTACCGGCAGAGAAGAAATCCCAATCATCCGGCCTTCTACCTGGATTATTATGATCATAATATCACCGCGGGCAGGAATGTTCTGGTTTCCGACCTCGCTCTTATGGCGAAAAAGACGGCTTCCGGCGAATACCTTGTTATCGCGGCGGATGTAAGGACGGCTGCCCCGCTTCCCGGTGTGGAGCTGAGCTTCCTGAATTTTCCGGGCCGCGTCCTGCAAACCATACGGACCGGCGGCGATGGTATGGCTTTGGTAAAACCCCAGGGCCAGCCGGCCTTTGTTTTTGCCAGTTCCGCCGGGGGAAGGGCTTTTATTAAACTCAATGACGGGCTTGCCCTTTCTTCGAGTCATTTCGATGTGTCCGGTGTTAAACCTGTGGCGGGAATAAGGGGTACGATTTACGGCGAGCGCGGCGTGTGGCGGCCCGGCGATCCTATTTATTTGACGTTTCTGATGTGGGATACAAAGGGGAGCCTTCCTGCAAATCATCCGGTAAACTTCGAGCTTGAAGACCCGCGCGGCCGCGTTGTTGAAAAGAAAACATTTACGGAAGGCACGGACGGTTTTTATCCCATAGCGGTTTCCACCCGCGCGGACGCTCCGACAGGAGACTGGACGGCCCGTGTGCGCGTGGGGGGCAGCCTTTTCAGCAAGAACCTGAAAATCGAAACAGTTATGCCGAACAGGCTTAAAATAGATCTCGCGGCTTCCGGCAGGGCTTACCTGGACTCCTCGCAAATACCCATGACCCTTTCCTCCGCGTGGCTTCACGGAGCGCCCGCGCCGAACCTGAAAGCCGATGTGTCGGTTGTTTTTGCTGACAGGGACACGGCTTTTCCGGGTTTTGAGGAGTATACCTTCCGCGATCCGTCCCGTTCGGTTTCCCAGGGGCGTACTACGATTTTCGATGGCGCCCTGGACGAAGACTCGAAGGCGGAATTTACTGTACAGCTCAACGCGGGCAGCGCTGTTCCCGGAAAACTTACCGCGAGATTTCTGACGCGGGTTTTCGAGCCTTCCGGCGTTTTTTCTTCCGAGCAGGTAACTATGGACTTTGCGCCCTATGACCGCTATGTGGGTCTACGGCTGCCAAAGGGGGACGCCGCCCGGAACATGCTTTTAACCGATACCGAACATACCGCGGATCTTGTCATACTTGACGCTGGCGGCAAGCCGCTCCAGGACGGCGTGGATATTGAGTGCGCCCTCTATAAACTGGATTGGCGCTGGTGGTGGGAAAAGGGCCAGGATGAAGCCGCGGAGTTTGCCTCGTCCATGTCGCGCACTCCCATCATGCGGGGAAGCGTTACTACCTCCGGCGGCAGGGCATCATGGAAGTTCCAGGTAAAATATCCCGACTGGGGCCGCTACATCGTGATAGCCCGCGACCGCAGAGGCGGGCATGCCGCCGCGCGGATCGCCTATATCGACTGGCCCGGCTGGGCGGGCAGATCCCGCGAGGGCCAGGGCTCGTCGGTTATGCTGAACCTGACTCCTGATAAAAGCTCCTACGCGCCGGGAGACACCGTAAGCGTGAGCTTTCCTTCCAACGCGGCCGCGGCTGCTTTGGTTGTTGTCGAAAAAGGCGGCGAGGCGCTCAGCAGGGAATGGATAGCCTGTAGCGAACCTGTAACCCGCTATACCTTCACCGCCGCCGCGGATATGACTCCGAATATTTATGTTCACGTTACCCTCCTGCAACCGCATTTGCAGACGGCAAACGATCTTCCCATACGCCTTTACGGTATTACGCCTGTCGCTGTCGAGGATCCCGCGACGCGGCTTGTTCCAAGCATTACAGCCCCGGCTTCCTGGCAGCCTTCGTCAAAGGTGTCCTTTACGGTAAAGGAAGCGCAGGGGAAACCCATGACCTACACCGCCGTTGTGGTGGACGAGGGGCTTCTGGGGCTGACGCGCTACTCTATGCCAAATCCGCGTAATGTGTTCTACCGCAAGGAAGCCTCCTTTCTGAAATACTGGGATGTTTATTCCGATGTTATCGGCGCCTATTCGGGAAAACTCGAAACGCTCCTTGCCATAGGAGGCGGCGACGATGAGATGGACACAACGGAAAAACAGACGCAGCGGTTTAAGCCTGTTGTGTTTTCCTTTGGCCCGTACCGCCTGGGCGCGGGCGAAAGCCGCACGGAAACCTTTGATATGCCTGAATATGTGGGCGCTGTGCGCATCATGGTCGTAGGCGGTTCGCCCCCGGCAGCCGCGCGGCAGGCGCCCGCACAGCCGCAGTCCGGGCGGGCCTATGGAACCGCAGAGCAGTCGGTACAGGTCAAAAGCGATCTGATGGTTCTGGGAACCCTTCCCCGCGTCCTTTCCCCCGATGACGAGGCGGCGATACCTGTTACGGTTTTCTCGTATGTGGAAGGACGGCGGACGGTCCGCGTTGGCATGAAGGTTGAAGGCAGCGCCTCGCTGATTTCTTCTTCCTCCTCCCCGGATGTGGTTTTTGAGGCTGCCGGTGAGAAGACCGCCGGATTCAGGATCAAGGCGGGACTGCCGGGAAAGATAAAGGTTACGATTACGGCCTCATCCCCCGGCCTGAAAGACGCCGTGCATACAACGGAGATGGATGTACGTTCCACGGCGCTGCCTGTCTCCAGCGCTGTAACCCAGCTTTTGCCCGAAAACGGAAATTGGGATACTGTCCTGGAACTTCCCGGCATGGCGGGTACAAACAGCGCGGTACTGGAGCTTTCGCGTATGCCGCCCCTTGGGCTGGAAAAACGGCTCTCGTGGCTTATGAAGTATCCTCACGGCTGCGTGGAGCAGACAACAAGCGCGGCGTTTCCCCAATTGTATCTGGACAAGGCTTTAAGCCTTCGGCAGGACGAGCTTGCCCTTATCCGAATGAATATCGCCGCGGGTATAGAACGGCTTGCTGGTTTTCAGAACTATACAGGCGGCTTTTCCTACTGGCCCGGCGCCGCCGATGTCTCAAACTGGGGCACAAACTACGCGGGGCATTTTCTTGTAGCCGCGAAAGGGGCGGGCTACGCGGTGCCGCAGACTCTTCTAGAAAACTGGACCGATTATCAGAAAAAACAGGCGGCTGCCTGGGCCGGCAGTTCCTACGCGGAACTTCTTGATCAGGCATACCGGCTGTATACCCTTGCCCTGGCAGGTCAGGCGGATATTGGTTCCATGAACCGTCTGCGGGAACGCAGGGACAATCCGCCCGTGGTTCTGTGGCGGCTCGCCGCCGCCTACTGGTACGCGGGACAAAGGGACGCCGCCCGCTCTATGGCACGGGACGCTGCCCTGGGCGGCCCTGATTACACGGAACTCTCAGGAACCTTCGGTTCCTCATTCCGGGACAGAGCCATGATGCTGGAAGCCCTTGCCCTGATAGGCGATGACGGCAGGGCAAAGGATCTACTTGAAGGCGTCGCCCAAAGGCTCTCCTCCGACGACTGGCTTTCTACCCAGGAGACAGCCTACGCGCTTATCGCCGTTCTGCCATTCATGCAGGCTAGCTCGGATAAAGCGCCCATTACGGTTGACTATACAGTAGACGGCACAACCGGAACCCTGAGCTATGAAACGCCGATGGCGCAGATTCCCCTGAATGTATCGGGGACCCAGGCGAGGATAGCCTTGCGGAACCGCAGCGGGACTTTTACCTATGCCCGCCTGTACACCACGGGCCTTCCCGCCGAAGGCTCGGAACCGGCTTTGGCAAACGGCCTGTCCCTGAACGTTAAGTACAGAAACGCGGACACGGAAGAAAGCGTCAGTTTCCTGCGCATACCCCAGGGGCAGGACATCATTGTCGAAGTGGAAGTACGCAATACCTACGGCTCCGAAGTAAAAGAAATCGCCCTGGTACACGCGCTTCCGGCTTCCTGCGAAATTATCAATACCCGCGTGGGGGAAGAAACCGGCACTTCCAGAACTTCGCGCTACACCTATCAGGATATCCGCGACGACAGGATTATGACCTATTTTCACCTGAACAGCGGGGAAAGAAAAACCATAAGCTTCCGGGTCAACAAAACCTACGCGGGCAGTTTTTTCCAACCCGCGATTCACGCCTACGCGATGTATAACGAGACTATCCGCGCAGTCATACCCGGTCAGCGCTGATGAGCCATAGGACGCAATGGGTTTTAGAGGCTGCTCAAAACCCCGTATGTAATTCGGAATTTGGGCGCATTCCGGGGGCGCTCAGGGCGCCCGCTACAATCCAATACCTATCGGAAAGCGACCGTCTTCGGGCGCATTTTTTGCGGCTAACGCCGCAAAAAACCGGGCTTTCCGCTGCAAGTCCTCGGAAGCGCCAATGCGCTTCCTGTGGGCTTTCCGCTTCAATCCCTTGCGCGCGCCCAGCGGCTAACCATGCCGTAATTATAGGAAAGAGGAAAGCGAAAGAGCAAAAATTTCTTCGACTTCACGGTAGAAATTCTGATTTGGAGGAAGGCATGGTTTTGATCTGCCTCGCTGTCCCGCTCCGGCGCGCCGCGTAGACATATTTACTGCCTTTATGGTATCTTCTGCACGAAAGGCAGACAGGGTGAAAAAAACAAAACAAACCAGCAGGGACGACAGCCGTATAATCTGGCATCCGGCATTCGTGCAGGCTATCCAACTGGAACTTATGCACTATAAAAAGGTACTGCAATACCT
>JAISAF010000503.1 GCA_031266855.1 Spirochaetales bacterium | reverse complement strand
CCCTGAGCATTTTGCGGCTCAGTCCAAACCGTTTTTCAGGAACGCTCGTCTTCTTCAGAAGATATAGCGCGCTTCGTCACAATATGTCGAATATCACGGATGCGGTTCTAACCATAGCCTTAAAAGAATATAGCTATTCAGAGGGCGTAAAAGCAAGCCCTCATGCTTTTGCAAACTGTTCTTCTGGGCAGCCATGAATCCCTGCCAAAATTTTGAAAAATCTCCAAATTTGCTTCCTGAGCAAAAAAATCCGGGATGATGCCCTATCGCCTATTTGACAATCCGGCCATGCTATGTCATAATAGGACCGTGCGGAAAAAGCCAAACCTTTCGTTCCTCAAGCAGTTTAAATTACACAGCGTATTCATTACCAACATTGGTTCCATGCTGCTTTTGAGCATTGTGCTCTGTATTCTGTTTACGGTGTTTTTCACGAATACGCTCATACAAAAATCGATAGACCAACAGGCGGACACTACCTTCAATTACCTGGCTGCAATTCGAGATGATATTGACAACTCCTTAATCAACCTGCACCAGTCCATGACGCAGCTTTCTTATACCCGCAACATCTTTAACCTGGCGATTACCCGGGAATACAACGAAACCGATGTTAATCTGGCGATGAACGATATGATTTTCACCGCAAGCAACAACCTCTTAATCAGCGATGTGCTGTATTACATACCCCATAAAAACATCGTGATTAGTTCGGCCTATAAAATATATTCTGCCGATGCTTTTCCGGACAGGGATATGATTAATACCTATGTTAATAACGTAGTTTCCCTGCGGCAAATCGAAAATTCCAGCAAGACGAGTTTTCTTTTTTTCTATAAAGGCAAATATATTTTATGCCGCGATTTTCCGTTGGTCGGCTCAAGCCGGCTTGGCATGCTGTTTTACTTCATCAACATGAATGAACTGCAGCGGAGGATCGACGCAAGCGCCGGAAAACAGGGAAGGCTTTTTGTCGTTAACGCCGATTATGAAACTATATTTGATGCCGCCGAATATACCCAGCAATACCAACCGGCGCTGGCAAATTATTCAGGAAGCAATCTAAATACGTCCCCGCGTATCAGGCTTGATGGAAACAGCGTGTTCAATTTGTCGTCCATGTTAAGCGGTTGGAATTATATATATATTGTGAATGACTCCCACTTGCGGCCTGATTTATCCAGCATACTTTCCGCTTCTGTTCCCATATTGATTCTGGCAATAGTATTGGCTGTGGTTTCTTCATTTTTTATTACTTGGAAATTATACAAACCATTCACCCGTATATTCAATTATATTTATGATGAAAATCTTGCGCCGGATAACGCGGTTGGCAGAAAATCCGGCAATGAATTTGATTTTATCAACAACACTATGACATCGGTTTTTAAAAAAAGTTTGGAACTCAGACAGATATTATATAATGTATCCTATGATGTGATGACCCGATTTTTCATGGACCTCTTAAGCGGCGCCCAATTTGACAATAATGACGCGCAGGAACTGCTGTCAAATACGAAAAGTCCCTTTAAAATAAATTCTTCTTATATTGCTTTTGCAATACACTGCGACGGCGAGTTGGCATTGATGAAAGACAAGCGGGTGTTGTTCCAATCCGATTTGCGAGCGATAATGACCGCATTCTCCAAACAACACGGCAATTTATTCCATATACTGCTCATCGATTCCCGCACTTTTACCATTATTATGTCCTTCGACACTGATATATCGATTTTAAGCATCAAACGCGCTATGATTGAACTCAAAAATTCCACGCAGGCGCTGTGTAAAAAACGAAACATCAATGCGGTTTTTGCCGCCGGCGAAGTGTACCATTCAATTTTAGACGTTGGTTTTTCCTACGAAGAGGCAATACACGCCCTGGACTCCGGCGATACCCTGGAAGATCCGAAAAACGCCGGCGACGATTTACAAAACCGCGCCGGCCAGATTATTTCTTTTATCATGAACGCTGATAAAGACGAAGCCGTAAAGCTCTGCAACCGAATTATTGATGATATTGATAACAGCGAAGACTTAACCAAACTGCTTCGCTCCGTGGAATTAAGCATCAGCAATCTGCCGTATATCGATTACTCACTCTTGCCCAATGAGCTTTTTGATTTTACCGCTGATAAAAAAGAACTGTCGGCGCTAAAATTACAGGCACGCGATAAAATAAACACGATAGTCGATAAACTGATTGTTATGTTTAAAAAACAACAGAACCGCACAATAGTGGACGCTCAGAATTATATCAAAACCAATTACAATGATGTCGGCCTATCTCAGTTATCTGTATCAAATGCTATCGGGGTAACGTCGAGTTACTTAAGCCACCTGTTCAATACGAGCCTTGGGATGCGCTTTACCGATTATGTAAGCCGTTACCGCATAGAACAAAGCATCAAAATGCTGAAAGACACCAACTGGCCGGTTCAGACGATAGCGTCAAAATGCGGATTTTATACCGTGCAAAACTTCATACGTATCTTCAAAAAAACGACCGGGCTCACCCCAGGCCATTACAGGCTTGAGCAGAAATAATTGGCTTAAAAGCCATACCATAATGCTTGCCGGCCAGCTCATAGGCAAGCGCGTCAATCCCCTGCTTTACCCCTTGCTTTGCCGCTCTACAAGGGCCGCTTCTTTTTGCGCTTCCTGCCAGTGGTGGCAGCGGACATAATGCTCCGCCTGGGCGTTCCCTACTTTTACCAGCGGCGGGTCCTTGCTCCTACATTCCTCGCTCTTGGCGCAGCTCATCCAGCAGCGTGGCGCAAAACGACAGCCGGGTTTGGGGTTCAGCGGGCTCGGAACATCGCCCTGCAGCACAATGCGTTTTTTCATGCGCGCAAACTCCACGGCGGGAACCGCGGAAAGCAAGGCGATGGAATAGGGGTGCAAGGTGTTGGCAAAAATGGCATCCGTGTCGGCAAACTCGATTATCTGCCCCAAATACATAACCGCAACCCGGTGTGTAATATGCCGCACCACGCTTAAGTCATGGGATATGAATAGATATGACAGATTCATTTTTTCCCGGAGGCTGATCAATAAATTGATAATCGTAGCCTGCACGGACACATCCAGGGACGACACCGGTTCGTCGCAAACAATGAATTTGGGATTCAACGCCAAAGCCCGGGCAATGCCCACCATCTGCCGCCTTCCGCCGTCCAGCTCATGGGGAAATAGCGAAAGGGTATACGGTTCCAGCCCCACGGTATTGGCCAATTCCCTTACCCTTTCTTTGAGCGCATTGCCTTTGAGTATTTTGTGAATGATAAAAGGCTTTGATAAAATCGCGCTCACCGTTTGCCGGGGATTTAGCGAAGAATACGGGTCCTGGAAAATCATCTGTATTTCCTTCCGCATATCCCGCAGGTCCTTTGCGCCGATTCTTAGCAAGTCCTTGCCATCCAACAGCGCCTCGCCGGCGGTCGCGTCATGAAGGCGCATCAGCACATTGCCTACGGTGCTTTTCCCGCAGCCAGACTCTCCCACCAGGCCGACCGTTTCATTCGGCATGATATCGAACGATACATCGTCAACCGCATGCAACGCGCCTTTTCCGGGAATATCAAAGTATTTTTTTATATGGTGTATCTGTAACAGCGCTTTATCAGACATTTTTCCCCGCTCCTGTTTTCCAACATGCAATCCAGTGGTCTCCGCCTGCCTGCGTTATCGGAGGCGCTTCAGTTTTACACTTTTCCAGGCGCTGTTTGCAGCGCGGATGGAAACGGCAGCCGGAGGGCAGCATCTGCGAGTTCGCCACATTGCCGGGACTAGACGTCAGATGGGCGCGCTCGCCATACAATTTTGGAAGCGCATTGAGCAAGCCAATCGTATAGTAATGCCGCGGGTTTTCAAACACTTCGCGCGCCTGCCCTATCTCGATTATTTCGCCGCCATACATGATGGCAACCCGCTGGCACAACTCCGCGACAATTCCCAGGTTATGGGTAATCATTAAAAGAGATGTGGCATAATTTTTTTGCAGGGCCTTCATCAGCTCCAGTATCTGCGCCTGGATTGTAACATCAAGGGCAGTAGTCGGTTCGTCACAAATAAGCAATTCCGGATCGCAAGCCAGAGCCGCGGCAATGCCGACGCGCTGCCGCATGCCGCCTGAAAACTGATGCGGGTAGTCCTTGATACGATACTCAGCAATGCCAACAAGCTTCAACAGATTCGCGGCGCCCTGGTATGCTTCTTTCCAGCCCATGTGTTTATGCCTGTTCAGCGCCATTGCTATCTGCCTGCCAATGGTAAACACCGGGTTTAATGAAGTGAGGGGGTTTTGAAACACCATGGCTATTTTTTCACCCCGAATATCGCCCAGCTTTTTGTCGGACATTTTGAGCAACTGCTGCCCTTCAAACACTACGCTGCCGCCGGTGATAAAACCAACTTTCGCCGGCAAAAGGTTCATGATCGAAAGCGCTGTGGTCGTTTTTCCTGCGCCGCTTTCCCCGACAAGGCCGATAGCCTCGCCTTTATTGATGGTAAGATTTAAGTGATTCACCGCTTTAGATACGGTTACTCCGGAGCGATATTCAACGCTTAGATCGTTTATTTCCAGTAATTTTTCCATGGGTTCCGCCCTTTAGTCTTTATTTCGCGGATCAAACACATCGCGCAAGCCGTCGCCGAGGAAGTTAAAAAACAACACCGTAAACATCAGCGCTAAACCGGGAGCCACCACTATCCAGGGCGCCTGGGCCAGGTACTGTCTGCCGTCGGCTATCATGGTTCCCCAGGATGG
>JAISAF010000469.1 GCA_031266855.1 Spirochaetales bacterium | reverse complement strand
TATTTCCAGAAAAATAATATGACAAAATATCACTGTCAAGAAATATCATTTTCAGCCCTATTGAGAGAAAAGTTTTCCCGCTCTTTTATAATTTCTTCCATACAATTTACATCTTCATCATCCCACGTATCAAAATACTGTAATATTTTTTCCTGCGTCTTTTCTATGGGATTCGTAAATGTGATAATAACCTCATATTTTCCCTTGAAGGGTACAGGTTCGTCCAACTTAAATATCTTTCCGTCATAAATTGCCTTTACCGCATACATAACTGACCTCCAAATTTACCTGTTTATAGTATACTATTTTCCATACTATTTTCAAGTCTCCTGAGAACGGCCTTGCCTCCATTTCCCGCGTACTGCCCAGACAATCCCGCGATTTTGCGGGTCTGCCTGATACGCATCCGGCTTAGCCCGCGAAAGCGCACGGGGGCGCAATTGCGCCGCCACCGGCCAGCCCCAGGAAGCCCTGGTATTAAAAACAGGCTCTTGTATACAATTTTTTACACAATAGAGATATTTGTCATCCGCGATTTTATATTTGAAAAAAACAGTTCTACACTCTAGAATAAAAAATATAAGAGACTTGTTTGACAAACTTCCGGCGGGTCGTATGGAATTTGATATAAAATGGCGGCAAATTCCGTTATTTTACATCAAAGCATTTTACATCAAAGCTGTTCGGAAAACGAAAGCTTACAAACATCTCTAACTAACGCATGCACTGAGAAATATTTAAGGAGGTAATAAATTGAGTTCGGAAAATCCACTGCGAAAAGGAACTTTTCACATGTATGGAATGCCCTGGTGTTTTTTTATCATCTTCAGTATCGTCGTACTTGCGGCAACGTATATGGGAAAACTGCCTAAGGGGATGATTGGCGCCTATCCCCTGATGATTGTTCTGGGAACGATTCTGGGCCTGGCCGGTGATTATACGCCTATCATAAAAACCTTTCTGGGAGGCGGCGCCATCGTCATTATCTTCGGCTCGGCGGCGCTGTCTACCGATTTCGGAACGGCGGCAAATCCTTTCTTCCTTCTGCCTGTAGCGGCTATAGACATCATAAAGAACTTCCAGATTGGCGAGGGCTTTCTTGATTTCTACATCGCTTCACTTATCACAGGTTCCATCATGGGTATGAACCGCAGGCTGCTCATCAAGGCCGCTATCCGCTATCTGCCAGCCATTTTCGGAGGCGTCCTCATGGCGATAGCCTTTACAGCCGTGGTGGGAAGCATCAGCGGCTACGGAGCAAAACGAGCCATACTGTATATCTGTATTCCCATCATGGGCGGCGGTATGGGAGCGGGAGCGGTACCGCTTTCCAAAATTTTTGGTGAAAGTCTGGGGGAAGACCCTGGGAAAATGATCAACATCATGATTCCGGCGGTCGCTATGGGCAACGCCCTCTCCATTGTAGCGGGCGGGCTTCTGAACCGGCTGGGGAAAATAAAAACAAGCCTTACCGGAGGGAGCGGTTCCAACGCCCAGCTTATGCGCATACAGGGGCCGGAAGCCGAAGCCCTGAAAATTGATCCTGAGTATCAGAACGCGCGGGAATCCATAAACCTTGTTCAGATGGGTACGGGGCTTTTCATCGCGACAACGTTTTTTGCTTTTGGGGCCATCATCAATAAATTCTTTCCTTCAATTCACAGCTACGCGTGGATGATTATCAGTGTCGCTGTGGTGAAGGCTCTTGGCCTTTTACCGCAGAAGTTTGAAATATGCTGCTACCAGTGGTTCCAGTTTGTTATGCGGAATTTAACTGGCGTTCTCCTGGTCGGCATTGGCGTCGCCTACACCGATCTGAAACAAATCGCTATGGCCTTCTCCGGCGAGTACCTGTTCCTGGTTTTTGTTACGGTTCTGGGCGCGATTGTCGGCGCGGGCATAGTGGGAAAAATCGTGGGCTTCTACCCCATCGATTCCGCTATCACAGCCGGACTGTGTATGTCCAACATGGGCGGTACTGGGGACGTGGCGGTATTATCCGCGGCGGAACGCATGGAGTTGATGCCCTTCGCGCAGATATCTTCCCGCATCGGAGGCGCTTTTATCCTGATCCTTTCCAGCGTGCTTTTGCAGATTCTCTATTTATAAAGGAGAGCTGTTCGGCAGGTGTTTGTTTACGAACAGCCAGGATGCGTCAAAAAAAGAAGAGGCTTCCTTTTTGGCGTATTTCAAGCACGGAAGGGGATTCCGCCACGCTACTATGGGCGGCTCCCCTCCCCGTCCGGCACGCGGTTTTAAGTCCTTGCGGAAAGCTTCGCGTCTGTGCCACAATAGAGCTGTTTTCCAAAACCGCGGTTTCGGAAAACAGCTTCGGAAATAGTTTCGATATAAAACTTAACGGGATGTGCCGCTAGTTTGCGGCACATCCCATATACCTGCCGGCAGGTTATCGAATATGTCTAATATGTCAGGTCTGCCTGATTTGAAAAACCTGTCCCCCGGCTGTAAACGGCGGCAGAGAAAAAATTAAGGAGTTTGAATTGGATTACGCGAAAGAATCATTAAAAAAACATTACCAGTGGCGCGGAAAACTGCAAACCGTGCCAAAAATGCCTGTGGCAACCAAAGATGATTTGTCCCTTGCCTACACCCCCGGAGTCGCGCAGCCATGTCTTGAAATCCAAAAAGATCCGCAAAAGGTGTGGGAGCTTACCGGACGCTGGAATACGGTTGCCGTTATTACCGACGGCACCGCGGTTTTAGGACTGGGCGATATAGGCCCCGAAGCGGGAATGCCTGTCATGGAAGGCAAATGCGTCTTATTCAAGTCTTTTGGCGGGGTTGACGCTGTTCCCCTGTGCATACGCTCAAAGGATGTTGATGAAATTGTCAACACCGTTACCCTGCTTGCCGGAAGTTTCGGCGGCATCAATCTTGAAGACATCGCGGCCCCCCGCTGTTTCGAGATTGAACGCAGACTGAAAGCAAGCTGCGACATCCCCATTTTCCACGATGATCAGCATGGGACGGCTGTAGTCGTACTGGCCGCGATGATCAACGCCCTGAAACTGACTGGCCGCACAATGGAAAATGTCAGCGTTGTAACAAGCGGCGCGGGCGCGGCCGGGGTAGCCATTATAAAACTGCTTATGGCAATGGGACTGAAAGATGTTATTATGTGCGACCGCCAGGGCGCCATTTACAAGGGGCGGGATAACCTGAATTCCGAAAAAAAGGAAATGGCGGAAATCTCCAACCTTAAAATGAAAAAAGGCAGTATAGCGGAAGTTATAAAAGGAGCCGACGTTTTTATCGGCGTTTCCGCACCCAAAACCGTAACACAGGATATGGTCCGCAGCATGGCGGCCGAACCGATTCTCTTCCCTATGGCAAATCCCACACCGGAAATCATGCCCGACCTTGCCCTTGCCGCGGGAGCGGCGGTTGTGGGTACCGGACGCAGCGATTTCGCCAACCAGATCAACAACGTACTGGCCTTTCCCGGCATTTTCCGCGGAACATTCGATGTACGGGCAAAAGACATCAACGACGAAATGAAAATCGCCGCGGCCTATGCCCTGGCCGGACTTATCGCCGGCAAGGAACTAAAAGCCGATTACATCATCCCCGCGGCCTTTGATCCGCGGGTAAAAGACGCGGTAGCAAAAGCCGTCGCGGAGGCCGCGCGGAAAAGCGGGGTCGCGAGGATATAACTTTCAGAAAGAAATCTAAGCCCTAAGCCGCGGAACAAATAATTATAAGAAATGAAACTTTCCTTCCGCGGCTTATCCGGCTTCACGGTAATTTTTTTACGTCAGAATTTGGGCGCACTTTTGGCGCTCCCGCGCCAAAACCGGGCTTTCCGCTCCAAGTCCTCGGAAGCGCCAATGCGCTTCCTGTGGGCTTTCCGCTACAATCCCTTGCGCCGCACAGCGGCAGCGCAAAATTGCTTCGCAATTTTGCCATCAGCCAGGACGCATGGGCGAGCAGCAAAATTGCGTACGCAATTTTGTGACCAGCCCCTCTTGCGCGCCCAGGCGTTTTTTTGTCATTCAAAACTATTCAGCGTAACCGTTATTCTTTACTTCTTCGGCTTCGCGGTAATTTTTTTGCGGTAGTACATTCCCAAAATTCTGGCAGCAGCAGTGCGTATGAGGAACATGCGCAGTGCTGCTGCCCGCCGCTGACGGCCGCGTAAGGGATCGCAGCGGAAAGCCCGCAGGAATTGCTTATGCAATTCCGAGGACTTGAAGCGGAGAGCCCGGCCCCGCCAGAGGCGGGGATACGCCCATGAGAAATTTTTACAAATAGAGCTGTTCAGAAACCTCAGTTTCTGAATAGCTTCGGGAATAGTTTCAATATAAAAACAGCCGAATTTGCCGCCATTGTGCGGCAAATTCGCCAGGCTTGTGAGATAACCTCCGGTTATCTCACAAGCCTAATGTTATACGCTACTAGTATGTGCCTTTTTCCGTCAGCATGGAATAGCGTATCAGCTTCCCGGCCTTGAACAGCGCGTCCACCGAACGGTCGATGATTTTCTCGATGCCGGGAATGCGCGTCGCCGCGTCGCTGATAAAAGCGGTATCCTTTCGGATTGCCGACAGGGAAACGTAAATCCCCTGGAGAATAGCGATGCCGCTGTCCAAAAGACTTTTCATTTCCTCATTCTTGCGTGTAACAAGCTGGACGTATGATTTCTGCTGGGACAATTCCTTGTCAAGAACAAACTTTAAACGGATAAACTGTTTGCCATCTTCGGCATCAGGCGAAAAGGACAAATCAAAGTTCTTCAGCTTCGTTCCGATATTTTCAATGGAACCCGCGTGAACCAGAAGCTGGCTGAAACTGCTGCGGATACGGTGCGCCATCACTTTGTTTAATGAGTGGATAAGCCCCTGTATATAGGCGTAATAATGCGTCCTGATAAAGGCATTAAGAATTTTCAGGGAGCCGGGAAAACTAAATTCCGCGTAACCCTTTTTCGGCGTCATACCAAGACCGGAGTTCATAAAGTAATCAAAGTCATCCGGTTCCCTGCTGAAGAGGTCCCGCTGAACTTCCTCAAAAATCCCGTGGTGAAGCTGGGGAAAATAAATCTCGAATTCGCCAATAATTTTCAGCCGCAGGGATTCCTGATAAAACTCCGTAAGCTTCAGCCGCGGAGGATAAATCATCAGCTTGTAATACGGATCGTTTTTATAATAACGGATAAGCTCCACAAGAGGAACGTTTGCCAGAACCCTTTGCGTTACCGTCATCAGGTTTTTTATATCTTTCAGAAATTTTTCCGTTGCCCCCGAAAGTTCCATTTCCCGCGCCGCCGGGGCATCCCCGGATACATCGGATTCGGAAAAAAGCTCCCCGCTCATATAGCGGTATGACATTTCAAGAAGCTCTGGATACACCGGCGTATCCGGATCCAGTTTTTTCAGGGGGTGCAGCAGGCAGTACAGGGTTTCCAGTAAATCAAGAGCGGGCTGGATCCGGGCGCTTTGAAAGGAAGGCGTATCCCCGGCATCGCCGGTTTCCGCGCTGGAAGCGGCGCCGGACGGCAGACGGAATTCGTTGAAAAACGCCTGAAAAGAAAAGGCGATAAGGCTGCGAAAGTAATACAAAGGAACAATCCCGGCAGCATACTGGTCAAGCCGCGCGGTGGCAATGTCCGCGGAATAATCCTGCAAACGCCGCGTAATTTCCCCTACAAGTTCAATCCGGGATTCGGTCTTGAAGAAAATCCCCTTCATTTCTTCAACCGTAATAAAATCAGTCAACGCTGTCTTCGCCCCAGGTATCCTGCACTCCAGGAATTGCTGGACAATCTTTTCCATGCCGGAGGTGTCCTCAAAAATCATGGAAACCTGAGGGCCAAGAATCTCCACGAAGCGGTAAATCTCATATAGAATCGCGGCAAGATCTGGACTCAGCGTCCGGTTCCCGAAACTGGTATACACGGTCTTATGCGCCGCGATAGCATCCTTCAACTTCCGCAGCTTCGCCTCCAGAAGCATCTGAGTCTCGCTTTTTATGGAAAACGCATTCCTCATCAAACTATTCAGTTTTGCCCCCACCGAAGCCTGTTTCATATCCTCGCGCAGCGTTCCCACATGGTGAGCGATATTACTCGGCGACTGTATAATAACCGCGTCCTCCGGCAAATCAAGACACAGCGCCTTCTCTATTTTGGAACGAATCGACTTGCGTTCATTCTCCGACAATATACTAAGTTCCGCCATTATTCCCCCAGGCCCGCATTAAAAGAACCGCCCCCGACACAAGCTCAATCCGCGCATAATCACCGGTAACAATATTGCTTATTCCTATATCCCCGACTCTCCACACAAGCCCCTCAAGCGGCCAGGCCAGCCCCCGCGAACGCATGCGGACATCTTCCCTTCCTAGAGGGAACAGCGAAACTTCCCTCCCCTTCCAGCCCCGCATCACATATTGGGAGTTCACGTAAATAATCTCGTCCCTGTCCGTAAGCCAGGCAGCCGGCGGATTTTCGCGGTGAAACAGCGAATACAAAGCCAGAAAATGATCCATGCGCCCCCCTCCCCCGCCGACAAGAAAAATCCTGTCGCAGCCTTTTTCCCGCGCCAGTTCAAGCCCCAGTTCCGTATCGGTATAATCCTTTTCGCGGGGATAGCGTATAACACGGCTGGAATCATAATCATCCAGAATTGCCGGATTCGGAAGCGAATCCATGTCCCCCACGATATAGTCCGGCCGCAAACCGAAACTTCGCGCAAGAAGCAGACCCGAATCCGCGGCAACAAAAAACTCCGCACTGTTCAGATATTCACCGCAATCCTCTTTCGCGGGCCACAGGCCCCCGGTAAAAACACAGCCAGTCAACACAAACTCCTCTAAACTAGAATAAGATTTCTTAAGGATTTTTTCAATCGTTAAATAAAGCTGCTTTAGAAACCCCACAGCTTCGGGAATAGTTTCGCTAATAAAAAAAGGCGGGATTTGTGAGAAAACCGGAAGGTTCGAACAAGTCCGCTTTCCTTCTTTTCTTTTTTGATTTCTTCGGCCTCGTGGTAAAATTGTAAGAGTTACCGGATATCAGCAGTCCGGCTGCCCGTGGGGCGGCAGCCAGCAGGGATATAGCCGCGCGCGGCGCGAAGCGCCGTGCGTGGACTGGCGGCCGCGGGGGTTTTTTGGGGGGGAAAAACGACCGGGGGGGGGGGGGGGGGGTTAGGGGACACAAAAAAACAGCGCAAAACAGGGG
>JAISAF010000456.1 GCA_031266855.1 Spirochaetales bacterium | reverse complement strand
GGTAGGCGTCGAGGCCCTGGGTGCGGGTATAGGTTAGTTCGATTTTTTCTGTGTGGCGGTAGAAGGAGCCGGATTCGCGGCTTTTTTGCAGGTAGCCGATGCCAAAGTCATGGGTCATCGCGGTTGTCCATATATATTTGAGTGAGCCGACGCCCCGGTAGGAGTACTCATCATCGCGGTTCATGAGTGTAATGGTGTGGTCGAGAAGAATCTGCGAGTCCTCCTCGTCTGTGAGGCGTATAACCTGGTGAGAGGTTCCTGTCCAGTCTATGCCTTTTTCCTGTTCTTTTTTTACAAAGGATACGCTGTTTTGAAACTGAAACTCGTCCATGCTGTACCAGGAGAAAACCGGATAAGCGCCTTGCTGGCCGAAAAGATTGATGGCGAAATTCGTCAGAGATACTTCGTGGGTATTTGAGGCGGAAAGGACTTCGCCTCCTCTGGTAATGGTTTTTTTTGTTTGCACTTCGGCCTGTGAGGGAAGAAGGAGGTCTCTGATAAGGGAGCCGTAGACGCGGGAATAGCGCAGGGCGGCCTGGGGCGTATATTCGCCCTGTACGAGATTTTCCGTATCTTCCGCGAATGTCAGGTTACTTGAGTCAGTAAAAATTTCGGCGAAGGGCATGGAATTGTAGAAGAACTTCTGCTGCTGGAGAGCGTCTGTCAGAGTCCGCGTGTCGGAGCCGAAATCCCCTTTTACGGGGACTGTGGTTATTGTGTCCGCTCGGCGGGAATATAAAAGGCTTAAGCGCCATCCTGGATCGGAGGGCGAATCGCGGAACAGCAAAGGTATTTCCACGGAAACAGAGCTCATGTCGCGCTGCCTTCCGTCGCGTTCGCCGGAGTTGACGAAGGATAGTTCCGGGTTCAGGGTAAGTCCGATAAAGTCGCCGGGGAGATTTCCGTCCAGCCTGAATGAGGCCTGACGCTCGGTGTCGCGGCCTTCGTTCCACGGGAGGATAAGGTTGTAGGCCGACAGCCAGGAATCGCTGTAGGAGGCGTTTTCGTCAAGGGTGTAGCCTTCCGCGGTATTGCGTATTGAAAGATAGGCGGCGGTGGACGCGCCCTGGGGCGAGGTAAAGCTGCCCTGTGTATTCCAGGTCTGCGTCAGGGTTCCTGAGGCGAGGTAGGTTTCAGTTGCGGCCCGCAGGTGGAGGGGCGCCGGGAAGGAGCTTTCTATGCTGTTGGCGCGGCTCATCGCGGGGAGCAGGGTATTGAAATTCCTTTTGTACTGATCCCGCAGTACCACAACGCTGTCCTCCGCGGGGAAGCGTATGCTGTGGCCGCCTTCGTATTCGTTTCTGTCGTCAAGGGCGTTGACGGCGAACTCCCCTTCGGCGAAAACGATGCCCAGTACTTCGCCGGAGACAAGGCTGACTGAATTGAAATTGCCCATACTGTAGTCCTGGGAGTCGGCTTCTTCCTTCTGGCCTTTGAACTCGGCGTTGCGGCCTGAAACTTTTTCGGCTATGGTTACGTTGCGCAGCAGCGGGACGCCGCCCACATTTACAACGTCGCCGGGGAGAAACAGTCTCATATCCGCGGAACCGGCAAAACCGATGCTGTCTTTTGGGTCGGACAGGTATACTTCGTCGATGTACAGGGTTCCGCTATTCGCGCCGCTTATATTTTCAAACCGGAGGCTGAACCTGTTCCATTCCTTTGAATTCGTATCAGCCACGAGGCGCGTTGTTACGGCGGAGGTAAGCTCCCTGTCGCCCAGCCAGGCTTTTCGTCCGGGAATATCGATGCTCAGTTTTTCCCAGGGCGGCGTGGATGTTCCCAGGGGCAGGGAAGTGGGGGGAACATCGAAGGACAGAATGACGCCTTTTCCTTCCGCGTCGGTATAAGAGAGTTTCATGCGCGCGGCAGCGGAACCCGGAGCCGCCACCTGGGTAAAACGCATGAACATATTGAGTTTCTGGTAATTTTCCGGGGGAATGCCTGTGGTAAATCCGCGGATTTCCCAGAAATCAGACCCCGTGTTAATATTTTCCCACTTTGCTTCCAGAATATGCTGATCGCTGCTTTCGTCGTTGCTGTGAAATGTTTCCAGTGGTTCCCTGAACGCGCTTTGCAGGGAAGGGGGGCTGTAGCCGTCCGCGAGGACTTCAGGGATTTCCCGCAGACGCAGGGCCGCGTTCGTCCCGCCGGTACGGGGGGAAAGGGAAGAACCTTCAAAAACCAGCTTGCCGATAAGGATTCTGCCGCGCGCGGCAGCGCCGCTTTCGTTGCGGATGATAAACCTGACCGAGCGCACATGGGTCAGCTTATTGCGGTCGGCCGCGGGAATACGCAGAACAGCGGCCTGCCAGCCCGCGCTTTCCGCGGCGAAGCTGGCGCCTGTGCCGCCGACCCGCTCGTAATACACAAGCGCGGGGTTTTCCCGCTCCAGGATTTTGTTACGGTTCGCGTCTTCCGAATCGCGGATATTGTTGCCAAAGCCTTCCTGCCCCGCGCCCACATAGAGGGTAAGCCTGCCATCGTTAAAGGCGTAGCCGCGGGAAGAGGTTCCGGCTTCCTCGTCCAGAACGCCGTCGTTGTCCAAATCCTCGTCCAAAGCGCCTGCCTGAAAATGGAGTGAAACATTTCCCGCGTAGGGGCCGGACACGGGCTTCACCACCCGGTAGGCAAAGCGGATGGCTGAAATGTTTGAAAGGTCAAGCGAGTCGTCCCAGCCCGTAGACAGATTCATCTGCGCGCCCACCCAGTCATTAGCCGAAGCCTCCAGTTCGTAATCCATGACCATAACATCTTCGGAGCTTTCGGCGGCGGCATAAGGGCCGATGAGGGAGCCGTCCTCATAGGCGTACTGTTGCGAGGACGGCGGCGTCCACGACCAGGAGTTCATGCTGACAGCCCCGGCGAGGTTTTTGGTTTCGTAATTCTTGAACAAAAGGTGTCCGCGATTATTCAGAAGGCCGGAAAAGGAAAGAGGATCGGGCCGGGCCGAGGGAAACATATTGTTTTTGCTTATTTCCAGCTCCATATTATGCCGTTCCATGTCTATAAGACGCAGGAGGCCGGAGGTATCGGGATTGGTATAGATGACAGCGCCGTCCGCGACAAGACTGAAATTTTCAGTAGCGTAGCTTACCTGGGCGGAAGCGCCCAGCATACCGGGATGGTCGCCGGGTTCAGTGCTGTATTTGCCTTTCAGGACATTCCAGCGCAGGCCCGTGGCCAGTTTCAGGGTAAGTTCGTCTGTAAGGTACAGCGTGCTGCCCGAACCAAACAGAATGTCGCCGCCCTGCCCTTCCCCGGAATAGGTACGGTAGTATATCTCGATTCTGTCCGAAGGCGCGGGTTCAAACGGCAGGGCAATACGGCCGCTTTCGTAATCAACGGTAAAGGAAGTTTCCTCCCTGCCGTTGCGGTAAATCGTAACCGTTCCGGGGATGACATCATTAGCCAGCGTCAGGGCCTGCACCGGCATATATGCCTGAATAAGAAGTTCAAAATCCGCCGCGCCCCCGTCCTTCGCCCGCTGCGGCCCGTAAAGAAGGGGTTCATCCTCCGCGAAGGGAAAGCGGGCCTGCATGGATCGCGCCTGGTTGCCGTTTACTGGAAGAACACGGACAACGCTGTAGGATTCCGCGGTGTTCAGGGTTAAAGCCGTTTTGGTGGTATACAGGCTGTCCGCCCCCCGGTTGACGATTTTCAGGCTTGTGGAATTACTCATGGACGCGGCGCTGCCGCTGAGGGAATACACGCCAGTAACTTCAAAGGGATTCCACGCTCCCGGATCATAGAGGAGCAGGGCGTCCCGCCCGTCAATGGAAATCCGTAAATTATCGAGCGTTCTGCCGTTTCCCAAATCGTAGTATGCCGAAGAAGAGTTCCATTCGAATTTGACCGGAGTCCCGGCGAGGTCTATCCCCACAGGCACCCCGGCAAGAGCGGGAAGCGCCTCAACACCCATTGACGAATCGCTGGAACCAACAGAATGGCCGTTTTTTGTGTAGTACACCAGTACCCGCCCCGCCGAGGCGTTAGTCAGGGTAATAGTTCCATCCCCCGGACTGTACGAATAATCGAAGTTTGTCGCCCTCCGGTAACGCCTGCCGCCATCGCCAGTCACGGAACCTTTCGCGTCTTCAATATAAATGGAAAGATCGGAAAGGCTGACCTGCGTATCCGGCAAAACAAAAAAACGGCCGCGCACGTATGTCGCCGGATCAATACGGACCTCCTCCACCTCGTTTTTCCCAATAAAGGTTTTCTTCCGCGGCAGGGACGGATCATACCGGAACAGCAACTCGTGCTGGCTCCGCGCGGTCTGAAACATCGCCGACACCGCCGGAGAATGCCGGGACGAACCAGGAAACTCCATATAAGGAAAAGGCGAAATTTCTACATTCCGGTTCCCCACCTTGACGGACTGGACAAACTCACCCGGCTTACCCTGATAACCCAGCAGGTAAGTATTCAGCTCATAATCCTCGGTTATAGTCGTCTCGAAAAAAAATCTCTCCCTCAGCCACAGCGAAAGAACAAGATCCGGCTTCTGGTCATACTCAAACCCATCAGGAAAACCAGGAAACACATACGGATAACTCAAACCCTGCCCGGGAATCCAGGCAAAACCCACACCACCCATAACCGAAGCGTCCCAGTAGCCCTGCAAATACAAATCAACACTCGTATCGCCGATTTGAGTATCGAAAACTGTTTCCGGGGCTTCCTCCTCAAGCGGCGTCTGTGCCGGAAGAAAGGCGCGCGAAGCGAGAAAAACGAGGAGAAAAAGTAAGCACCTCTTATTCACCGTCATACCAGGAGAATCCTTCGTATTATCTTACGTCCCCTTCATGGCAACAGTATCTGCCTCCATTTATAATTCAGAATTTGGGCGCCTTTTTTGCGGTTTGGGAATTTGCGCCGCAAATTCCCAAACCGCAAAAAACCGGGCTTTCCGCTCCAAGTCCTCGGATTTGCTCATGCAAATCCTGTGGGCTTTCCGCTACAATCCCTGGCGCCGCCCAGCGCCTAACATAAGGCCGTAAAACCATGCCCGCAAAATTGCCCCTGGCAATTTTGCGACCAGATTCCACGTGCGCGGCGCAGTGCGCCGCGCACGTCTCTATCACCAACCGGCTGCCACCACCACGATTACAATAAATCATCACGCTTACAGGTCTGCCACCAGGCACAGCGCGTTACGCGCTGTGCGCGCGCCAGGGATTCCGGGAGCGCGATAGCGCCCACTACAATCCATACCTATCACGCCCAAACAAACGCACGCGAAAGCGTGTGATTTTACCAGCAACACGGGCGAGAGGCTCAAAACAGTCTATGCCGTGTACAAAGGTCGAAGAGCCGATAAGCGACCGTCTTCGGGCGCATTGGAGGGATGCGAAGCAGCCACAGCGCGGAGCGCTGGGGCCGCAGCGATAGCGGAGTCCCGGAAAGCCCGGTTTTTTGCCCGTCCGCGGGCAAAAAAAGGCGCCATTTCCACTCACCGGAAAAACTACATGCGCGCTCCGCCTCCCCTTGTACAAATCCATATTTTGTATAAAATATCCTCCTATGAAGAGGAACGCGCGGCAGATATGCGCCACAGCGGTAGTGGTTTTGGCTCTGGCGGAAATCTTCTGCGGGGATTTCGCCGATTTTTCCGGGTTGCCGCTGGGCATCCGCCGCGTTATCCTGTGCGCCGGTTTCGGTTTTGATCTGCTTTTTACCGTATGGTTTCTTGTCGGCCTGTATACGGCTTCCCTGAACCGGAAAACGAGGCGTTTCCTGGGTGCGGAAGGGGGATGGATGGATTTTCTGGGGTCTGTTCCGCTGCTGGTTTTTTTTTCCGGCCCCGCGATGTTTTCCCTGGCGGCCGGGAGCGTTCCCCTTCTTCCGCTCCTGGCGCGGATAACGCGGAATTTACGTTTCCTGCGTTTTTTGAAAATTTTCAGGACAGGCTTCTTCCCTGTTACGGGACGGGCGGGAAAAAACGGGGCGGCTTTTTTTGTATGTGTTCTTGTCCTGGCATGGGCCTTTCTGGTTCCGCTTATTTCACGGCCCGGCGTTCTGGAAAAGCGTATTCTTGAGGACTACTTCTCCACGGCGCTCCGGCTGTCGCGCGAACCGCCCGGCGGGGAAAACATGGCTGCTGAATACGGCAGCGCCGACGCGGGTCTCCTTGTGATCAGGCAGGAAGCCGCCGTACTGTATTCCCGCTACGACCCGTCGTATTACAAACGGTATTACAGTCCTTCGGACTATCTGTGGATAGAAAGCCGGAATATGGATTTTTATTTCAGTCTGAAACCGCTTCTGGCCGAAGAAGCCGGGCTGCGTATGTCCTGTTTCTGTGTACTCGCGGCGCTGTGCGTGGCGTTTTTCTTTTACTATGAGTATCACGCGCGCCCCGGAAAAGGCATTATAGAAAGCGAAAGCCGTCAAAGATGACAGACAGAAAAAAAATGAAAAAATCATGATTGTTTCAATGATACAAATGATTATTGAACTTCCCGATATTGACTCCATCAAGGCAAAGCGGCGCATTGTCCACTCGCTGCGGGACAGACTGCGTTCCCGTTTCCGTGTGTCCGCGGCGGAGGTTGACCTCCAGGATTCCCTGGGTTTTTCCCAAATCGGCTGCGCGCTGGTTTCAAACTCCCGGCAGTTCGGCGAAACCGTTATGCAGAAAATTCTCAGGTTTTGCGAGGACGAAGTTCCCGGCAGAATCATGGATGTCCAGATAACTTCCGAGCAGTATTGAAAGCGGCAGCTTGAGAATCACGCGATTTTTCGAAGCAAAATCGCGACCCGGTTTTGAAGCTGCAAGCGTGACAGTTTATTGTTAGCGTGGTGGCGGCAGCCGGACCGACCGTTCTGCGTAAAGAACACTTGCAAAATCGCTTCACGATTTTTCAGGTCTGCTTGTACGGCCTGGTACAGGAGACGGCCTGCGGATTTCCGTGGCCGGAAATCCGCGAGAACCTCTAAAAACTTCCTGTTGCGGGCACTACGCACAGGAAAAAATTGCTGTTCCACAGCAATTTTTTCCTTTAGAACTGAAAATCATAAAGTGAAAGTTTTTAGAGATTCCCTTATAGGCAATTTGCTCCGCAAATTGCCTCCGCCTGTTATAGTGCATAATTGCTGAACAGCAATTATGCGCCCCGGAAATTGCCTTTGGCAATTTCATGGCCTTATTCTGAGCTGCCGCCCGGCAGCCGGTTGGTGATAGAGACGTACACTCCGCTATGCTCCGCGTTGGGTTAGGCGCAAAATTGCGGAGCAATTTTGCGCCTGGCGCTGGTGCGGCGCCAGGGATTGCAGCGGAAAGCCCACAGGATTTGCATAAGCAAATCCGAGGACTTGCAGCGGAAAGCCCGGTTTTTGGCGCGGAGCGCCAAAAAGGCGCCATTCATTATAATCTGAAAAAGACGGGGTTTTATGGGTTGAGCATGCGGAAGTCTTCGCCCAGGAATATCCGGCGGACTTCTTCGTTTCCGGAGAGTTCGTGGGGTGTTCCTTCAAAGGCGATGACGCCCTGGTTCATGATCATGGCGCGGCGGGTGATTTCGAATGTGTCGTAGATGTTGTGGTCGGTAATAAGGATGCCGACGCCCTGTTCGGATAGCCGTGTTATGACTTTTTTGAGTTCGCCGACGGTTTTTAAATCTATTCCCGCGAAGGGTTCGTCCAGGAGGAGGAACTTGGGTTCGATCGCCAGGGAGCGGGCTATTTCGGTTCTGCGCCGCTCGCCGCCGGAAAGGGTGATGGCTTTTTGTTTGCGTTTATCCTGAAGGCCGAAGTCTTCCAGGAGCGTTTCGAGTTTTTCGTTTTTTTGTTCCCGGCTGAGGTCTGTACGTGTTTCCAGACTGGCCATAATGTTTTTTTCTACGGTAAGTTTTGTGAACACCGAGGTTTCCTGGGGCAGGTAGCTTATGCCGGCCAGTGCCCGGCGGAACATGGGAAGCCTGGTAATGTTTTGTTCCCGCAGGAAGATTTCGCCCGCGTTTGGCTTTATGAATCCCACGATCATGTAGAATGTCGTTGTCTTTCCGGCTCCGTTTAGTCCCAGGAGGCCGACTACGTCGCCCGCGCGCATGGAAAAGGAGACGCCTTTTACCACTTCCTTTCTGCCGAAAGTTTTGCGAAGGCCCGCTACCTGCAAAACGACATCGTGTGCTTCTTCGTACAGTACAGCCGCGCCGCTCATTCAGCACTGCCTTCCCGCGCCGCTTCCCGTCCGTCCGGCGCTTCATCTCCGCTTTCTTCCGCGCTTTGTGCCACGTTTTGTTCTGCGCCGCGAGGCTCGTCTACCAGCGCGGCGGTTTCGCTTTCATTCCCGTTTCCTGAAACGATAGTTCCTTCGACGGATCCCAGAAGGGTTATTTCTTCCGAGTCGAGATTCATCATAATGCGGGTAGCCCTGTATTCGTCTTTTTTCCAAAAAAGAACAGGCATGCCCGAAAGTTCCAGGGTATTGACGCCTCTGCGGTATGTCGTAAATTCCGCGCGCGCGGCGAGATCCTTTTTGATAATTCTGCCTCCGATTTGGATAATAACCAGGTCTTCCTTATCGCGGTTTTCAAGCCGGTGTCCGCGGATGATGATTTCATTTTCTTCATCCTCCATGTAGGCGTTTCCCGCGGCAAGGAGATTGTTATTGATTCGGTCAAAACGCAGGGTGTCACAGGTAATAAACAGCTTTTTTTTGATGTCCCGCGCGACGACGTTTCCCCTGCATTCGGCGAACTGAAAGTCCTTGCCGTAGATCTCGATTTCATCCGCGCTGATTTCTGTTTGATCCGATTTGATGCGCGCCTCGCCACGCAGGAGCGTCCGTTCCTTGCCTTTTGCCAGGCTGGTGGACATGCGGTTCCCAGTAAAACGGAAGGTATCCGCATGCAAGGCCGCGGACAGGGCCAGGAAGAATACAATAAAACCTATAACGCGAAACCGCATTCCTAATCTCCCGTACATCATTATAGCCAGGGTCGGCGGCGGCAGACCCGGCTGTGCCAGCTATATAATCCTGTGATAGATAATCCATTGTAATCCATCGA
>JAISAF010000437.1 GCA_031266855.1 Spirochaetales bacterium | reverse complement strand
TAAGGGCTGAAAGGAGGGCCGAAAGCGCTCCGAGGGACTCCGGGGTATCCTTAGTAAAAACCGCCTTAAAGACATTATCCATGCGGATGTCAATAAGCTCTTCGTTTTTCTCAAAGTGTATCACTGCTGGTCTTACGGGTCGTCTGACAGGTCGTCTCACGGATCGTTTCACGGCGGCGGTTCTCCTTCATTTCTCTTTCTGATTTTAAGGATACTCCATTTTTGCCGTTCTGAAAAGGGGAGGCGGGACGGAGACAGCGGTTCTCAGTGCGGGAGCATAGCAAAAACCACTGGCTCGCGCCGCCGCGGAGCGGCGGCGCGCTGGAAGGGGGCCACGGAATTGCCGGGAGGCAATTCCGGGCGTATAAGCGGCGGGCCGCGCGTTTGAGCGGCAGCTCAGAACCAGTTCCCGGAATTGCCGTAGCAATTCCGGGGCACCTAATTGCCAAAGGCAATTAGGTGCGCGCAATCCGGCGGCCGCAATTTTGCCTGTACCCAAGTAAACGCACGCGTGAGCGTGTTTTTGATTTGGAAGGCATGGCTCATCAACCCCCGTGGAGTTGATGAGCCATGCCATATCATCCCGATTCCTTGACAAAAGAAGTTCCCGCGGAGTCTTCTCCGCGGGAGCTTCATAACGGGCTTTCCGGCAAGAGGCCCTAAAAAGCCCTTGGCGTATAACAGGTTAAGGGTCGAGCAAAATTGCGTGGTTTGCCACCAGGCACAGCGCGTAACGCGCTGTGCACGTCTTTATCACCAACCGGCTGCCGCTGACAAGTGCAAGGCAGGAGCCTTGCTTCTAACACGGCGTAGTCTGGAGACTACGCCGAGCGGGGTGCTCAGCGGGAGCCGCCTGTTTTACTGTATCAGAATGACTGTCAAGTCCTGTACGCTGATGCTGTGGACTGCCCATACGCCGTCGCCTGTATCCCAGAGCAGCTTGGATGTGGCGTGAGAGATGAGCGCGTCCTTGAGATCGTATCCGGCCGCTGCCGCCGCGGTTTTTGTTTCGCCGTCTACTACGCCGCCGGCCAGGGCCAGCACTCCGAAGTCTTTGGCTTTTTGATCGAAGAATCCTCCGGGGCCGTCTGTGCCGTCGGTATCGACTGAGCCAATCGCGATTCTGTTATCGCCGGAAATGATGTTCGCCGCCGAAACGCAGAACTCCTGATTCCGGCCTCCGACGCCGCCTGATTTGCCGACGGCGACAACCATTTCCCCCGTCATGAAAAGCGCGCAGGGCGGCTTAAAAGGCTGGCCCTCGGCGGAGACAAGTTTGGCGATAGCGCTCATGAACTTCCCGGCTTCCGCGGCATCCAGAAAATATGATTTTGCTTTGCACATAACATGAGGCGTATAGCCAAGCTGCCGGGCGGTTTCCACGGCGATTGGAAGCACGCTCAGGTGATCCGGGACGACTCCGTAGATGCGGCAGTCCATTTGTTCGAACTCCGCCTTTCGCAGTGTTTCCTGTTCGCCCGTCATGGTGGAAATAAAATCCTTCACCTCGCTGGCTATTTCATCCCACGCGTTGTACTGCTTAATTATTTTTATCGCCTGCGCCGCGTTGGTGGCGTCCGGCAGGGTATGCAGCCAGATATTTGTCTCGGTAAGTCCCGCGTAGCCTTCCCGTGCTGTTGAGCCGCGGTTGGGATCAACGGTAAGAATATGGAACATCTTCGCCGGATGCAGCATCCGTGTTATGCGCCCTCCTTTCAAAAGGTCGATTGAATTGCGAATGAAATTTAATTCCCGTGTCGTGGCGCCTTTTTCTATTTGTAAAATCCTGGTAACGTCCATCACGCTTTTCAAAGACAGTTTTCCCGCGGGCAGGGTAAGCAGGGACGAAACCCCATTCCCCACGATAGTGAACACTACATCGCGCGGAGTCAGCTTGAGTTTCTGTATCATCTCCATCATGGCCCTGCTGCCCTTTACGCAGTTTTCGTCCGGAACAGGATGGTCGCCGTGAGTAACCGTTATGTTTCTCAAAGTAACTTCGTCGCCGTATTTCAGGATAAGGTATCCCCCGCTCAGGCGATCCCCCAGGGCTTCTTCCAGGGCCGTGGCGGCGCGCTGGATTCCCTTACCCGCGCCGAAAACGAAAATGCGATCTATCTCATTCAAGTCTGTTTCCACTATTCCCGGACGGGGAGTGCCTATCGGCTCGAAATCGCTTCCCCCAACCAGGAGTTTTCCGTTTTCGATTCGAACCAGTTTCAGCGTGTTGTAATAAGGGTCTGCCGCGCTCATACCCGCGTCCAGAATTTTTACTACATCCTCCCGCATTTTCCGGTTACCGTGACTGGTTAATGTATCCGCGTTGCGTATCCTCATCTCATCCTCCTAAATAGCCGTTAGCCGTAACAGCTAAAAAATTCTCATGGGCGCCTCCCCGCCGTTCCGGCGGGGCCGGGCTTTCCGCTGCAAGTCCTCGGAATTGCTCATGCAATTCCTGCGGGCTTTCCGCTTCAATCCCTGGCGCCGCCCAGCGGCGGTTAGCGGGTATGTGTATGCCCGCATACACATACCCGTGTGTAAACGCGGGGCCGCATAATTGCTGAAACAGCAATTATGCGCTACAACCCGGCGCGCGGCCGTAGCGGCTAACCAGGCGCGTACAGGCAGACCCGCGAAATCGCGTAGCGGTTTCGCGGGTCTGCCTGTAACACGGCCTTCTGTCCGCCGCCGCCCCCTTACGCTTGCCGCTATCCATAACGCTTTACCCCCCCCGCATTCAGTACTACGAAAACCAGAAAAAGTTTTAAGCGCCTGTTCAATATCTTAAAAACCCCACGGGCGCGCCAGGGATTCCGGGGGCGCGATAGCGCCCACTACAATCCATACCTATCGGAAAGCGACCGTCTTCGGGCGCATTGCAGCGGAAATCCTTTTGGCGCAGCCAAAAGAATGGAGCGGAAAGCCCGGTTTCCGGCGCAAAGCGCCGGAAAGGCGCCCAAATTCCGAATTACAAACGGGTTTTGAATAGGCTCCATTCTTCCACAGTCCTATGACAAAAATCCTATAGGGCGAAGCGCCTGCCTTTTA
>JAISAF010000393.1 GCA_031266855.1 Spirochaetales bacterium | reverse complement strand
TGGCGGTCCAGGATACTACCGGAGTAAATTACAACACCCATCTGAAAACGGAGGGGATAGGATACATCAGCGACAAGACCCTGGGGGTCAATGTCCATAGCTGCATTGCGGTGAGCGGTGACGGGCTGGTTTTGGGAGTATTAGACCAGTCAGGCTATAACCGGCCGGAACCCAGGGATGAACCGGCAAGCCATGAGAGCAAAAAAGTGCGGCCTATAGAGGAAAAAGAAAGTTTCAGGTGGCTGGAAACCCTGGAACGGAGTACGGCGGATATCCCCGGGGGGATAAAGGTGATTACCGTCTGTGACCGGGACGGGGATATGTACGAACTGTTTGCCAAAGCCGAAAGGCTGGATGAAGCGTTTCTGATACGGATAGTACAGAACCGGATGACGGTGGAAAACAGGCGGATCCTGGATGAAATACGGTAAATCTCTGAAAGAAGGCTTTGTTAGCCGCTGCGCGGCGCAAGGGATTGTAGCGGAAAGCCCGGTTTTTTTGTCCGGCTTTGCGGGCAAAAAAATGCGCCCGAAGACGGTCGCTTTCCGATAGGGAATTTATATAAAGGGCGCTCACCGCGCCCCCGGAATGCGCTCAAAACATGAGGATAAAAATTGCTATGTGTTTATCCGGGCTTCATGAACAGGGAATCGGTCTACCGTGCCAGTCTGTAGAGCACGTTTGAGAGGATCTGGGAGCCGCGCGCGAGGTCTTCGGGACTTGCGTATTCGGCGGGGTTGTGGCTTATTCCGCCTCGGCAGGGGATGAAAATCATTCCCGCTGGTATTCCCTGGCCCGCGACGAGGGCGGCGTCGTGAATCGCGCCGGAGGGCATTTCAATGAAAGGTATTTTCAGGTCGCGGCAGGAGGCTTCGATGCTGTGCTGTATGGCGGGATCGAGTTTTTCGACAGGGGCAAGGCGCAGAATTTCCGTTATTTTTACTTCGACGTTGAACCGTTTTGCCCGTTCCTGAATAATTTTTTTGATGTCCTTTACATAGTCTGTCAGGAAAGCCGTATTATTGCTTCGAATGTCGAGGGCGAAATATCCATAGGGGCTTACTTTGGTAAGCGAATTCGCGTATACAAGGGGATGCTTTTTGTTGAAATCCCCGTCGATGTTGACAATGCCGGCTGTCTGTACAAGGTCGCTGCCTTTTTCTATGGCGTAACTGCATGCCTCGTGTATGCCTACCTGCATATAGGCAATGGCAAGATTCGCGTCTTTTCTGTAGCGTATCCCCATGGGAGTGCCGCCTGAATGGTTGGCTTCGCCGCTTACCTCAACACGCAGGCGTACTGTCCCGCGGATACTGGACACAACGCCGATGGGGATGCCGTCGGTTTCGAGGCGTTTTGCCTGTTCAATATGCAGTTCGATATAGGAGGCGATTTTTTTCTTTTGTTCCGGGCCAAGCGTCGCTTTTTTTTCCGCGATAAAAGACGGATCAAAGCCCTGGGCCTGTATAGCCGCGTACAGGCTCATGTCGCGGTTTGTGTGTTTCAGGATGTCGGGATTACACACGCCGAAGGCGGCCCCGCTGCCTTTGCACACCGCGTTGAAAGACGCGGATTCCTCGCCCCGCCAGAGAACAAGCTGGAGTTTCCGGTTCAGGCGTTCCCACATGGGTTTTAAGGGTATGATTGCTTCAAGGCCGCAGACGATTCCCGCGGCCCCGTCATAGTTGCCGCCTGATGGGACGGTATCAATGTGGGATCCTACCTGGACAAACTCTTCGCCGTGTCCGGGTGTGGTAAGGAAAAGATTCCCCACGCCGTCCCAGGTGGAAACCATTCCCGCTTTTTCCGCGGCGCTTTGAATGTATTTCATGGCCGCGGTTTCCATGTCCGACCAGGCGGGGCGGTCAAAGCCGTCCTCCCGTCTGTTTCCCAGGCTGCCTATCTGTTCAAGTTTTTCAAAGCGTTCCTGAATACGCCGGATTAAGGCTGGCAGACTGTGCATTGCCGTTCCGGTTCTGTTCATTTTATATTAATGTCGTCGAGTACCTGGTTTTTGTACTCGATAAAAAGTTCCGGGGGAGTACACAGATAGGCGATCCCGTCAAGAACAATTGTCAGGGTGATAGAATCGGAAGCGAACAGCTCTTCGAGGCTCAGGCCGGGCAGTGTGGATGTTATGCGTAATTTGCTGTTTTCCAGTTCGGAAAATAATCTGCCGATATTTTCAAGGGGGTAGTCGGCCGCGCCGGAGCTAAAAAAAGCGGAAGAAACCGAGCGGGGCTGCCGGGCGGTATTTACCAGGGAAATATTACAGATGGCGGAATTACCGGGCGTATTCCGGTAGGTAATATCGACAGAAACTTCTATATCGCCGTTGTCGGTTTCCCATTCCGTAGGGGTAAGATAATACTGAAATACGCCGGGGGATATGGGGAATATCGTAACGTAGCGGCTCTGCGACTGACATCCTGCCAGGATAAGAATCGCCGTGAAATATTTCAGCAACTTTAATTTTTTCATTATAATTACAGGCATAGCAAAGAAAAAGGGGGATAGAATCCCCCTTTTTCCATAACAAATGCTTATTCCCCGGTTACGATAGTGGTGTAGGTACCGTAAATTCCGCCGATGCCGAAAGCCTGCATATCAACCGTGGAAATTGTTGTAATCCCGCCAGCCTTCGCCGCCGCGGCAATCCCCGCATCTCCGCCACCAAAAATGCTCAAATAGTTTGTCTGTATTGCCGTGCCCACCTTGCTGCCTACGGGATTGCCGGTGGCCGCGATGGGATAGGTGCGCATATCGATAAACGACGGCGCGGGTGACGCACAGCTCATTACGAGAACTGCGAGAACCAGAAGGACTGCGATTTTCTTCATACAAACTCCTTATAGTGTTATAGTTGTTTGCGAGTATATAACAGCGGAAATTTCGCGTCAAGTGGTGTGCTGTTCAAATAATCAAAATTTATGATTATGAGCTATATGGCGCCTGGTATTTTCCTATATTTCACGGAATACCATAACGTTTTAGAATTCGCTGCCTTAGATCCTGTTCAAAATCTTTATAATTTTGCTTCAATACTAGAATTGGGCGCATTTTTGGCGCAAAGCGCCAAAAACCGGGCTTTCCGCTCCAATCTTTTTTACCGCTTTGCGGTAAAAAAGGATTTCCGCTGCAATGCGCCCGAAGACGGTCGCTTTCCGATAGGTATGGATTGTAGTGGGCGCTATCGCGCCCCCGGAATCCCTTGCGCCGCCCAGCGGCGAACACCCGCAAAATCGCTACGCGATTTTGCGGGCCATCACCCCGCACCGCTACCCCCGCAATTTTCCCCCGTTAAAATGGCGACCGCCGGGTTGCAGCACATAATTGCCGGTGGCAATTATGTGCCCAGGAAATTGCCACAGGCAATTTCCTGGCCTGGGTTTGAGCTGCCGCTCAAACCCAGGCGGCAGCCGCCGGTATTCGCTATGCGATTTGTTGCTCCGCAAAAAATCGCGTTCGCTGGTGCGCGCGCCAGGGATAGGAGCGGAAAGCCCACAGGTCCGCCGCAAGGCGGGCCGAGGACTTGGAGCGGAAAGCCCGGTTTTTTTGCCCGCATGGCGGGCAAAAAAAGGCGCCCAAAATCATTCGGGAAAAACGCCGCGCAGGTATAAATTTTTTTGTTGTTGTGGTACACTGGTTTGTATGAGTGTTGCTGAGGCTTCTTATTTGCGGGATTTGAATCCGGTGCAAAGGCAGGCGGTTCTTCATTATGGCTGTCCGCTTCTTATTCTGGCTGGGGCGGGGTCGGGGAAGACGCGGGTTATTACGGTGAAGATTGCGCATTTGCTTGAGAGTCTGGGTGTGGAGCCGCGTAGTATTCTGGCGGTTACGTTTACGAATAAGGCGGCGGGTGAGATGCGGGAGCGGGCTATTGGGCTTTCGCCTTTGGCGGGGAATGTGCTGATTCGGACGTTTCATTCTTTTGGGGCGTGGTTTTTGCGGAGGAACGCGGCTCTTGCGGGGCTTGATTCGAAATTTACTATATACGATGAGGACGATATGGGCGCGCTGTTGAAGACTTTGTATCCGAACAGGGAGCGCCGCGACTTGTCGCGTTATACGTATCTTATTGGGAGGGCGAAGGATTTCGCTCTTGGTCCGGGGGACCGGCTTTCGGGTATTACGGAGGATCATGGTTTCCCGGAGGTTTACGCGGCGTATGAGGAGAAGCTGCGTTCTATTGGGAACGCTGATTTTGGCGATCTTATTTTGCGTTGTACGGAGCTTCTGCGGGATAATCCTGAGGTGAGGCAGAGGATTCATGATCGGTTCCGCGTGATAATGGTGGATGAGTATCAGGATTCCAATGTCGCCCAGCATGAGTTTCTGCGGGAGTTCGCGGGGCCGGGCGCCTATGTCTGTGTCGTGGGCGATGATGACCAGTCGATTTACCGTTTCCGGGGCGCGGAGATTAGGAATATCAGGAGTTTTCCTGAAATTTTTCCTGGGACGGAGATCATCCGGCTGGAGCAGAATTACCGTTCGACTCAAAGTATTCTTGAGGCGGCGTGCGCTGTTGTGGAGAATAATTCCGGCAGGCTGGGGAAAAAACTGTGGACGACAAACGGCAGGGGAAGCGCTCCTGTGCTTGTGCCTTGTGCGGATGAGATGGAGGAGGCGGCTTTTTGTCTTTCCCTGATGCGTAAAAGTCCCGATACCCAGACGGCTATCCTTTACCGTACCAACGCGCAGAGCCGCGTTTTTGAGACGGGTTTCGCGCGGGCGGGGCTG
>JAISAF010000424.1 GCA_031266855.1 Spirochaetales bacterium | reverse complement strand
CGCGCCCAAAAAAATTCTCTCACGCTTGTCCCGCGGTACTGGAAGATTTTTAGGACATCTCTTATAATTATTAATGCCAGCAGGAATGAATGGGAGCACGGGTTCCAAGGAAGGAGGCGGATATGCCGGTAATTTGTATAAGCAGAGAGCTTGGCTGTGGCGGCGAAAAAACAGCGCGGGAACTTGCGGAGATTGGCGGATACAGGTTTATTGAGCGTGAGGTTATTGAGGCGAATCTGACAAAGCATAATCTTACGAGGGAGGCTCTTTTACAGTACGACGAGAGAAAACCTGGGTTTTGGGCGGCTTTGTCGGAAAACCGGGATCGTTATGCGCATTACCTGACGGAAGGTATTTGCAATGAAGCTGCCGCGGGTAACTGCGTTATTCTGGGGAGGGGCGCCGCCGCGGTGCTTCAGGGTATTGCGGGAGTTGTGTGTGTCCGGCTTGTCGCTCCCAGGCCGCTGCGGGCCAGCCGCCTTCAGGAAGTCTTCTCCTGTGACGCGCGAACCGCCGAACAGCGGATCAAACAGAGCGATGCTAACCGGATAGGTTTTCATAAATATTTTTTTGAGGTTGACTGGCAGGATCCCCTGATGTACCATTTGACGCTGAATACGGGCAAACTGAGTTTCCATGAGGCCGCTTTGATAATCGAAAAGTGTAGGCAGGTTATCGTAAGTCCTGAAAAGGAAGCTGAAAGTAAAATCCGCCTGGAGGAACTCCGCCTGAAAAATATCGTTATTGGCGAAGTCCTGTTTACGCGGCGCATTCAGATTCAGGAATTTTCGGTTAGCGTCAGGGGGACTGATTTGAGGCTGACGGGCTGCGCGGTGTCCAATATCGCCGCCACCAACGCGCTGGAAGCCGCCCGGGGGATTCCGGGGGTAGGAAACATTACGAACAGCATTATGGTTGTGCCGCCGGTAGTGGCGTCCAATTAAACGTTCTGCGCCGCGGCGAGTTTCGACTGAATCCATACCAGAACGTCGTGGTACACTTCGTCGCGGTTTATTTCGTTGAGCATCTCGTGCCTGCCGCCGGAGTAGATTTTCATGGTAATGTTTGAAAGGCCGGCCTTCTGGTATTCCCGGTAAACTTCGGTAACGCCTTTTGAAAAATTCCCTACAGGATCGCTGCCGCCGGAAAAAATATACACGGGCAGGTTCCCTGGCGTTTTTCGTATAAAAGCCAGCTTTCTTAGGCATGCCGCTACTTTCAGGGTATCGTAGAGAAAACCGGCGGGCAGGGGCCGTCCGCACAGGGGATCGGCGATAAACGCGTCTACGGCTTTTTCGTCGCGCGAGAGCCAGTCAAAACGGGTTCTTCTGCCCTTTACCGAATGCGCGAACATTCTGAACAGGAAGCGGAAAAAGAGGGTTCCTGGCTCCTTTTTGCCGTTTATCTCGTCTTCGATTTTCGCGAAAAGACGCAGGGCCGCCCCGGTGAATTTCGGGCTGCTCCCTGTTCCGGAAAGGATTAGTCCCGCGAGTTTTTCGCCGCAGGAAGCCGCGTAGGCCCGTACAAGAAAAGAACCCAGGGAATGGCCCAGAAGAAAGAGCGGAACACCAGGATAGTCTTTTTGAATGAAGTCCACCCACAGGTCAATATCGCGGACAAGCGCGTCCCCGCCGCCGCGCAGAGCAAGAAACCCGGCTTTTCCATCCGGCGCCCCGCCTGTTCCCGCGGTACGGCCATGTCCGCGCAGGTCAAAGCCGTAGGTATGTATCCCTTTTGAAGCCAGGAATCCGGCAAACGGCTGGTAGCGGGCACTGTGTTCAGCTATGCCGTGTACGATAAGAAGATTTGCCGCGGGAAACCGCTCCCCGCGGGCAAGCACTCCGCCTTCAAGGTTTACGCCGTCTCCAGCCGCGAGACTTATCCCGCGGGCTACAGACGCCGTGTTTTCATTGGACACTTTCCAGGCCGACTTCTTCTTCCCCGGAACCGGCTGGTTTGGGCGGATTGCACATCAGAATGGGCTGGTTCGTCGCTTCCAGCACGTCCCGCCACATCGGACTTTCTGGATCGACCTTGTTGCGGAATGAAACCGCGACTTGCATTGGAAGGTGAACAAAGGTATTGTTTATCAGCCCGATAAGCGTTTTTGTCTTTCCCGCCATAGCCGCGTGAACCGCGTTCCCTCCCAGGCGCGCGCAGTACACCGCATCGGTCGGCGCCGCCGGGGCGCTTCTGATAATGTAACTTGGGTCAATGTATTTCAGGTTCACTTCCATGTGAAAACGCTCCTTGAAGTAGCGCACGATATTGTCGCGTAAAAACTGCCCGATGTCGCTCAGTTTTTTGTTTCCCGAAGCGTCTGTCTCATTCTGGGCCACAAGGTGTTCCTGGCCCGCTCCCTCGGCGACGATGATTACCGCGTGGTTACGCCGCTCCAGCCTCTTTTTCAGATGAATATAAAAGCCGTTTTGCCCCAAAAGGTCAAAAGGGACTTCCGGGATCAGGACAAAATTCGTATCGTGGCAAGCCAGTGCTGTTGAGGCGGCGATAAAGCCCGACTCGCGTCCCATCAGTTTTACCAGGCCGATACCGTTTACCGCGGAGCTTGCCTCCGTATGCGCGGCAAACACAACCGGAGCGGCCTGCGTTACCGCTGTCTCGAAACCGAAGGATTTATCAATAAACGCCAGATCGTTATCGATTGTTTTCGGAATGCCCACCACGGCGATTCTCAATCCGCGGCGCTCGATCTCATTCGCGATATCCAGCGCGCCTTTCTGTGTTCCGTCGCCTCCGATAACAAACAGCATATTCAGATTCATCCGTTCAATCGAATCAACAATGTCCTCCACTCTGTCGCCGCCGCCGCGCGAGGAACCCAGAATCGTTCCGCCGATTTTATGAATTTCGTTTACTGTGTCAATATCCAAATCAAGCGCCGGCAGGTTAAAATCCGGCAAAAGTCCCTGGAAACCGTACTTGATACCGGAAATCCTGTGTACATTGTAATTATACACAAGGCAGCGTACAATCGAGCGGATAACGTCATTCAGGCCCGGACACAGCCCGCCGCAGGTCAGGATCGCCGCGTGAACATGGCCAGGACTGAAATATATCTTCTGCCGGGGGCCGGCGACCTGGAGTAGCTGCGAGGCGGAGAAATTATTAATGGGATTCTTTTGATCGACACTGATCGTATACTGAATGGCTTCCTCATCGCTTACATAATTGGCAATCATATCCCCCTGGATGGTAGACAGCCTGATGGGAGAAGGAATTTTGCATTCTCCCAGGCTTGGTGTTGTAAAATCATAGGCCATGGCGCAACCTCCTAAAATATTGAAAACTTCAGGATCAGGCCCGCGAAGACAATTGAAACCATCGAAAGAAGTTTAATAAGAATGTTGATGGAAGGGCCTGAAGTATCTTTAAAAGGATCTCCAACAGTATCCCCTACGACAGCCGCCTTGTGCGGATCAGAACCCTTGCCGCCGTGGCTGCCGGACTCAATATACTTTTTCGCGTTGTCCCAGGCGCCGCCGGCATTCGCCATCATAACGGCAAGCACAAAACCCGAAGCCGTAGCCCCGGCCAGCATGCCCGCCACGCCGTTTACTCCAAGGACAATGCCCACAACGATAGGCGAAACGATTCCTGTCAGCGCCGGGGCAATCATTTCTTTTTGCGCGCTCCTGGTACAAATATCAACACAGGCGGCATAGTCCGCGTCCGCCGTTCCTTCCATAAGGCCGGGAATTTCCTTGAACTGGCGGCGGACTTCCCGCACAATGTTCTGCGCGGCGCGGCCCACGGCCTTCATTGTCATAGACGAAAAAAGGAAAGGCAGCATGGTTCCTACAAAAAGTCCGATAAGAACCGGCGGGTTAATAATGGAAAGCTCAAACGTAAAATCAGAAGCTTTCAGTTCTATTTCGTCGATATACGCGACAATCAGGGCAAGGGCGGTAAGCGCCGCCGATCCGATGGCAAACCCCTTGCCGGTCGCCGCGGTGGTATTTCCCAGGGAATCGAGGGCGTCGGTACGTTCGCGAACCTCCGCCGGCAGATGGGACATTTCCGCGATACCACCGGCGTTATCGGCAACCGGGCCATACGCGTCGGTCGCCAGCGTTATACCAAGTGTAGAAAGCATGCCCACCGCGGAAATACCAACCCCGTACAGGCCGCGGGCAAAATCAGTCCCGCCGCCGGAGGTGAAAAAGCTGACCAGAACCGATATCCCTACGATAATAACCGGCAGCAGGGTGGAAAACATACCCAGGGAAATCCCGCCGATGATGATGGTGGCGGGGCCGGTAAGGCTGGCATCGGCAAGCTCCTGCGTGGGTTTATAGCTGGCCGAGGTATAGTACTCGGTAAAAAAACCGATAAGGACGCCCGCAATCAGGCCGGAAAGAACCGCAAAATACACGCCGATGCGTTCGGGATACTGAGCGCAGTCCAGGGAATAGTAAATTACCGGAAAAGCCGCGACGATGATAAGGGCGGAGGAAATATACGTCCCCTTGCGAAGAGCGCCCAGAAGCACTTTCTGTTCGGTTTTTTCGCCGCAGCGCACGAAGAAGGTTCCAATGATGGAAGCAATGGTTCCCACCGCGGCCATAAGCATGGGAACGGCGGCCCCGCCGAAGTTGTACTTCGCGGACACCGCGAGGGCGATAGTCGCCACGATGGAACCCACATAGGATTCGTAAAGATCCGCGCCCATACCCGCCACATCGCCTACATTATCGCCCACGTTATCCGCAATAACAGCGGGGTTGCGGGGATCATCCTCTGGAATGCCCGCCTCAACCTTGCCCACAAGATCCGCCCCCACGTCCGCGGCCTTGGTAAAAATACCGCCACCCACACGGGCGAAAAGCGCCATGCTGGAAGCGCCCATGCCGAAAGTCAGCATAGCGGAGGAAATGGCATTAATCTGGGCAGCCTCATTTCCCGCAAGGTTCACATAAAACACATACTTCAAAAGAAAAAACCAGATGGAAAGGTCAAGAAGCCCCAGCCCGATAACGGTGAACCCCATAACCGAACCCGCGGAAAAAGCCACACGCAGGCCGCGGTTTAAGCTCTCGGAAGAAGCCTGGGCCGTGCGGGCATTCGCGGATGTGGCAATCTTCATTCCAATAAAACCCGAAAGGCCAGAAAAAAATCCGCCTGTAATAAAGGCAAAAGGTACAAAAGGCGTTAGCAGATCGTAAAACGCCATGACCCCCAGTACCAGAAACATGAAACCGAAAAACAATCCGACGCCGGTATACTGCCGTTTCAGGTAGGCGTTTGCCCCCTGACGGACGGAAGCGGAAATCTTACGCATCAGATCCGACCCTTCAGGAAATCTAAGCACCTTTTTAGCCTGGAAAAAAGCAAAAAACAGGGCGCACATAGAACCCACGGGTACCAATAGAAATAATTTCTCAACCACAGCTATCCCCCTCATTCAATGGAAACACAAATAATGCCATGTAACTACGCATTTAAGCCGGTATCAAGCCTCTTGTCAATTACTGAAAAGCCCACGTGTAAATTTGAAGACGCTTATTTATCCACAGGTGTCCCGCCCGCTGTCCCGGCCTTGTTGTCACTAAAAGTATAATCCCCCGCCCGCAAATAGGCAAACCACCCCATGCGCCGAGAGGGGAAGAGACAAACCCGATCCACAGATTTTTTTAACCGCGAAGCCGAAGATCTGCCAGGGCGCATTTTTTGCCCGTGGAAACCACGGGCAAAAAACCGGGCTTTCCGCTCCAATCTTTTTTACCGCTTCGCGGTAAAAAAGGATTTCCGCTGCAATCCCAGTGCGCACGCACCAGCGCCTAACTGTAACCATAAAACCAAAGTACGGATTTTTGCCCGGCAAAAATCCGCGCTCCCCCTCTCCCGCAAAATTACTCCGCAATTTTGCGGCATGGTTTTGAAGCTGTAAGCGTAAGCGCTGGCTGTACGCGTGGTATCGGCAGCCGGTTGGTGATAAAGACGTGCATCCCGCTTCGCTGTACGCTTGGTGGCAAATCACGCAATTTTGTCCCAAAATCGCGCCCGCCTGGTTCTAAGCAGCTAATTGCCAGCGGCAATTAGCTGCCCGCGGAATTGCCTCACGGCAATTCCGCGTCGCAACCGACCCCGCGCAAAGGATTGTAGCGGAAAGCCCACAGGATTTGCATGAGCAAAT
>JAISAF010000267.1 GCA_031266855.1 Spirochaetales bacterium | reverse complement strand
CACGATATTGTTTGTGGGGGATGAGCAGTACCGTGAAACCCGGAATCGGTTTGGCAGCCGGAATGAGTTTTTTAACGCCATGAGGTACACCTTCTGTCGTTTTCTCCATGAAAACCTGCCTGCTTTTATCCTTTTCGTCTGGGAAGATGGACCCGATGGGTGATACTTTGAATTGCTGTATATTTTTAGGACAGCGCTGTTTACTATATATTTTCATACGGGCGCATTCCACAGAGCGCGGTGAGCGCCCAGGACAATAAATTCCTTATAGGAAAGCGACTGTTTTCAGGCGCATTTTTTTACCCCGCGCGCTACGCGTGCGGGGTAAAAAACCCCGGGCCTTCCGCTACTATCCCTTGTGCGGCGGAAGCTCAGAATAAGCCCACGGAATTGCCGTCGACAATTCCGTGGGCAGACAATTGCTGTTCGGCAATTGCCTGCGTATAACCATGCGGGCGCAATTTTGAGTGGCAGCTCAGAACCAATTCCCGGAATTGGTTCCTGAGTTGCCGATGCGCGAGGGATTGCAGCGGAAAGCCCACAGGAAGCGCATCGGCGCTTCCGCGGACTTGTAGCGGAAAGCCCGGTTTTTTTGGGTGCGCGAAGCGCGCCCAAAAAAATGCGCCATAGAATCTAAAAAGCAAATGTTTTTATTCTATAAAGTGCATGGTAGCGCAGGAAGGCGGATTGCTTTATACTCCGGGGTATGGACATACTTGACTATGGTTTTTTCAGAACGGCGGGAGCTTCGCTTCCGCTTAAAGTTGCCGACCCTCAGTGGAACGCGAAGCTCATTATTGAAACGATGCGGAACGCTGAAAGCGATGGTGTGCGCCTTCTTGTTCTGCCGGAGCTTTGTCTTACGGGTTATACCTGTGCTGATCTTTTTCATCAGGAAGTTCTTCTTTCCGCGGCGGAAACGGCTCTGGAAACAATTTTGTCCGAAACAAAGGATTGGGATGTTATTGCGGCGCTTGGTTTGCCGTTAAGGCTGGAGAATCAGCTTTTTAACTGTGCCGCGGTTATCCAGCGGGGTATTCTTCTGGGCCTTGTCCCCAAGACATATATTCCGGGTTATGGGGAATTCTACGAAGAAAGATGGTTCTCTCCCGCGCCGGCTTTACGGAGAACGGATTTATGTTTCGCGCACACAGAGGCGCCTATTGGAACTGATCTTCTTTTTCGCGGGGAAGGCCGTGGGGATATTATTTTTGGCATTGAGATCTGCGAGGATTTGTGGGCGCCTTCTCCGCCGAGCGTTCGTCTGGCCCGGGCTGGCGCGCTTATTATTTGCAACCTTTCGGGCAGTAATGAAATCATCAGCAAGCACAGCTATCGCAGCGATCTTGTGCGCACACAATCCGCCAGGCTCTGCGCGGCCTACATTTACGCGGGGACTGGTGTCTGCGAGTCAACGACTGATCTTGTTTTTGGCGGATCCGTACTGATAGCGGAAAACGGCAGTATGCTGGCTGAGGGTAAAAGATTTTCCCGCACAACCGAAACCACTGTATGCGACATCGATGCCGGCAGGCTTCTGAATACCCGTATACGGCTTACTTCTTTTATGGAAGATATGGAAGACCGGGGAGAGGCCGCGCGGGATGGTTTCCGGTATATCGGTTTTGCCCTGCCGGAGAAGTCTCCGAAAAATCTGCGCCGGGCTATTGACCCGCATCCATTTGTTCCGGCTGATCCGAAAACCCGTGATGAACGCTGTGAAGAGATTTTTGATATACAGACAGCGGGTCTTGCCAGGCGGCTTGAACATACAAAATGCACAAGCGCTGTCATCGGCGTTTCCGGCGGTCTTGATTCCACACTGGCGCTTCTGGTTACAGTCAGAACCTTTGACCTTCTGGGGCTGCCCCGCGAGGGCATTATCGCTATAACCATGCCGGGTTTTGGTACAAGCGATCGCACGTATACAAACGCTCTATCCATGATAAAGTCCCTTGGCCTTACCTTTCGGGAAATCGATATTAAGCCCGCCTGTCTGCGGCATTTTCAGGACATCGGTCATGACAGCGCGGTTCACGATTTAACCTACGAAAACGTGCAGGCACGCATGCGCACGCTGATCCTTATGGATACGGCTAACAAACATGGCGGCCTTGTTATCGGGACAGGCGATCTTTCGGAACTTGCCCTCGGCTGGTGTACCTACAACGGCGACCACATGTCGATGTACGGCGTCAACGTAAGTATTCCCAAGACTCTTGTCAAATACCTTGTGGCCTGGGTTGCGGACAATATCGCCGAGGAAAAAACCAGGGCGGTTCTTTCCTCCATTATGGATACACCTATAAGCCCGGAGCTTCTTCCCCCCGACGAAGCGGGAAAAATCAGGCAGAAAACCGAAGATATCCTGGGCCCCTCCGAAGCGCCTGATTTTTTCCTGTATCATTTTTTCCGTTACGGCGCCCCCCCCGAAAAAATCCTTTTCCTGGCAAAAGAGGCTTTCAGGGATCTGCCCTCAAAGGAAAAACCCTACACCGAAGCAAACC
>JAISAF010000203.1 GCA_031266855.1 Spirochaetales bacterium | reverse complement strand
CGGAGTTCCGGCTGCGGAAATCCGCGGGCCGACTGCGGCCCGTCCTTTCCCGGTTCCGGCTGCCGGGCGGCAGCTTCCGAACCAGGCAACGCACATAATTGCCGGAGGCAATTATGTGCTCATAACCCGGCGGTCGCAATTTTGTTCTGACAAAATTGCGGGGTTTGCCACCAAGCGCAGCGCGTAGCGCTGTGTACGTAGCTATCACCAACCGGCTGCCGCCACCACACTAACAATAAACTGCCACGCTAAAAAGTTTTTAGGAGTTCCCGTTATTCTTTACTTCTTTTTTTCGCTTCTTCGCCCTTACCCGTCTTCGGCTTTGCGGTAAATCTCTAAATTATGCGTGAAGGTACGCGAGAAGTTTTTCGAAAGCGGCGTCCGCCGCGGCGTAGCCTGAATCGTAGGTCAGATAAATTTTCGCGGTATCCCTTTCCACCCTGCCCGCGGGTAAATCCTCCGCCGGCCTGATGACAAAGATCTCCCCGCGGGATTCAAGCTCTTCAATATAGTCGAGTGTTTCGTTGTAATGCAGGTGGCGTTCTTTCAGGTTTTTCAGCAGCCCGGGGAACCCGCGGTACCCGCGCAGAAGAATTCCGGGAAGCTTCGACGGTTTTTTGCGGTATCCCGCGGGCCGCGTCAGGATGATAACGCGTTTTTTCCATCCGTCCTCAAGAGCGCGGCGGACAGGAACCGAATCCGAGAGACCGCCGTCCATGAGATACCTGCCTTTGTATTCCACAGGTTTCGCGATGAAAGGAAGACTGCTTGAGGCTTTCAGTACGGTAAGGTAATCCCCGCCCAGTTCGCTTTTTTCATAGTACAGGGCCTTGCCCGTTACGCAGTCGGTTACTGTGGTCAGGCATCGCGCGGGGTTCGCGAGAAAAGTCTTCGTATCAAAGGGGACAAGTTTTTCGGGAAGATCGCGAAAAATAAAATTCATGCCGAAGAGATCCCCGCCGGTAAAAAGCCGCAGATAGCTTAAATAGCGCCGGTCCCGCACATAGCGGGTGTTGACGATCCTGTTCCGTTCGGGCTGGAGGGATAGATAATTCGCGGCGTTGCAGGCCCCCATGGAAACGCCGATAACACAGGCAAAATAGAGTTTTTCGTCCACGAAGCGGCGCAGTACGCCGCTGGTAAAAGTACCGCGCAGACCGCCGCCTTCCAGTATCAGTGCCGCTTCCTCAAGTCTGAAATCAAATGTACTCAAAATATCTTTCGCCATTCCGTAACATACACTAAAAATCCGCTCATAATGTACCATCAATTGAGTTTTTCGTCTATCTATACCGGCGCGCCGGATAGTACCTGGTAACTCTTAAAATTTTACCACGAAGGCGAAGACTGGCGGGGGCGAAGACTGGCAGGGCCGAAGAAGCAAAGAAAAGAAAGGAAAGAAGCCAGTTCTCTTTTTTTTTGACTTCTTCGACTTAGCGGTAAATTTCTTTTTCTTTGCGGTTATAGTATATGCCGCTGGGCGTGCGCAAGGGATTGCAGCGGAAAGCCCACAGGATTTGCATGAGCAAATCCGAGGACTTGCAGCGGAAAGCCCGGTTTTTTTGGGCGTGCGAAGCGCGCCCAAAAAAATGCGCCCGCATATATGACGATAAAAATTTGCGCGCGCTTTAGGCAGGGCGCAAATCGCACACGGCCTGTTCGTAATCAATAAGCGTGGTAATTGACGGGTCCTTTCCACACACCCGGCAGCCCTGATCGCGGGCGAGTTTTACCTTGCGGAACTCCATAGTCAGCGCGTTATACGTTAGAAGGCTGCCCGTAAGAAGCCCCTCCAGCCCCAGCAGAAACTTGAGCGCCTCGGTCGCCTGCAAACTGCCGATAACCCCGCCCATTACGCCCAGAACCCCCGCCTGACGGCAGGTAGGCACAGCATCAGGAGGCGGCGGGTTACGGAACACGCAGCGGTAGCAGGGCCCCCTGCCGGGAAGATATGTCATAAGCTGCCCCTGAAAACGGATGATCCCCGCGTGTACAAAGGGCTTTCCCATCATAACGCACGCGTCATTGATAAGAAACTTCACCGGAAAATTATCGGTTCCATCGATGATAAAATCGTAATCGCGATCATTAATAATATCCCTGATGTTAGCCGCATTAATCCACTCGCGGTAGGTCATGACCTGGACATCGGGATTCATCGCGTTCATGCTTTCCTTCGCGGACTGAACCTTGGCCTTGCCCACATCAGCGCCCGCGTGGATGATCTGCCGCTGGAGGTTGGACAGGTCAACCGCGTCCGCGTCGGCTATACCGATAGTCCCTACCCCGGCGGCAGCCAGATACATTGCCGCGGGCGCGCCAAGGCCGCCAGCCCCAATAATAAGCACCCTGCCGGCGGAAATACGTTTCTGCCCCTTAACGCCGACTTCCTTCAAAATAATGTGGCGGGAATACCGCTCAAGCTGTTCGTCCGTAAATGCCATACGTACCCCTTTCCCCGCCTATACGGCAAGACCGCCCTTGCGCACAGTAAGAAGATAGGCCCCGTCATCCAGCAGCCTGACCGACAAAACCTTGTGACCCTCGTCCTTGAGACTGCGCGGTATGTTCTGAATAGGCTCACCGGCGGAAAGCCTTAGCTCCAGCACCTGACCATCCTCCAGTTCTTCCAGGGCAACCTTTGTCTTAACAAAAGTTACCGGACACACAACGCCGGTAATATCCACCCGCGCGTCCACCCCGCCCGCATTCTGATCGCTCACCGTATCGCCTCCTCCAAAGCCCTTTTTAGATCGTCCGCGCCGGTACGCATAAGCGTCCGCCCAAAACGCTCGCCCGCCTTGCCATGCTCCTGATAAAACCGCACAGCCACATCAGCCGCTTTCAAAACCTTTTCCCTGTCAAAAACAAGAGGAATAAGACGCAGCCCCTCTTTTATTTCATTCCCGAACATCCCGCCAAAAGACAAAAGATACCCGCCCCTGCCCTGCCACGCGCTGGAAGGGCAGCTCCTGACGCACTTGCCACAGTACACACATTTCCCGCTGTCAAAAGACAGGGAGGAAGGTTTCTCAAAAGAAGGTTTTTCAAAGGAAGACTTTTCCAGGGACGGCTTTTCTTTATCAGACGCGAGGACGTTAGGTGCACCAGCGTTAGGCGCAACAGCATCAAGCGCAATGGCCCCCACAGGACATACCGCCACACACAAACCGCAAAAAGTACAGGCGCCCGCCTTCCATTCAGGAAAAATACCACCCTTGATACCCAAATCATTTTCCTCGGCCTTCAAACAGTTATTCCTGCAACCCGTAACCCCTATCTTGAACTTGTGCGGCATCTGTTTCCCAAAGTACCGCGCGTCCAGCTCCTCAGCCAGCGCCGTAGTCTCAACCGCCCCGGAAGGACACACCGCCGAACCCTGACACGCCGTAACAGTACGCACCCGCGGCCCGCACACACTCACCTTTACACCCGCCTCGGCAAGCTCCTTTTTTACCACCTCAATATCGCCAACCGAAATAAACGGAACCTCGACCCCCTGCCGCGATGTCAAATGGATATAGCCCCGCCCATATTTTTTCGCGACCTCCGCGATCCTGAAAACCTGCTCCGCCTGAAGCTGACCGCCAATTACCTTCAACCTCATGGAAAACTTATCTTTCTGTACCTGCCGCATAAAACCACCCTTTTTCAACGCGGCATAATCAATCTCCGACATGGCGCCTCCGATACCCCCAAAACTCTGTTCTACTTTTTCATAGTAAAACACTATGTATTATACGATATTATTTCCCCATCGGCAAGAGGGATATATTTGTATCCGTATCATTTTGGGCGCATTCCGGGGCTGCGATAGCAGCCGTATAATGAATTTCCTATCGGAAAGCGACCGTCTTCGGGCGCATTTTTTTGCCCGCAAACGGGCAAAAAAACCGGGCTTTCCGCTGCAATCCCTTGCGCCGCCCAGCGCCAGCAGTGGAATTAGAAAAGGTAATTCCACTGCTCACTGGCTGTTGTCACCACGCATACAGCCCACAATTTCGCTTATAGCTTTTGAACCAGTTCACGGAATTGCCGCTGATAATTCCGTGGGCCTTTCTTTTTCACGCACAATAATTCCGCATGGCAAAATTAAAAACACCCTTCCGGACCCCTGCTGTAATGCATTTGACACAATAAGAAAATATTGTAATATCAGGAACAGTAAAATTGGTTTCATTGGAGGAATTATCATGGCAGAGATGGGATTAGGGTATGGAAGTGAATTTCAATTGTTACGCTTTCTT
>JAISAF010000111.1 GCA_031266855.1 Spirochaetales bacterium | reverse complement strand
CCGCTTCGCGCCCAGGCCGCGAGGGCGTAACCGTTTTTCAGGAAAAAGGCGTTGAGGAAGGCAAGCCGTCCGAAAAGGATAAGGCTGCCCATAAGGATAAGGAACAGGCCGCTGAATGTACGCAGCGCGGGAATCCAGGATTTAAGGGCCGCGAAACGCGTTTTGAACGTATCGAAAAACAGCGCGGCCGCGAGAAACGGCAGGCCCAGGCCCGCTGAATATACGGCAAGATACACAGCCGCCCGCAGCGGCTGCGCGCTGCCGCCCGCGAGGAGGAGAATGCTTCCCAGGATTGGGCCGATGCAGGGGCTCCAGCCCGCGGCAAAGGCGGCTCCCGCGGCAAAGGCTCCGGGAAGTCCGCGTAAACGGCGCGACGCGTGAAAGCGTTTTTCGTAGTTCAGGAATGAAAGAAAATTGAAGAGGATGTTGAATCCCAGAAGGATGATGAGTATTCCGGCTGCTATGTTAATGACGCGGTTGACTCCGGCAAAGAGGAAACCCGCGCCGGCAAAGAGGATTCCCAGGATAACGAAAACACTGGAAAACCCCGCGACAAAACCCGCGGCGGATAGTATGAAAAACCGTGGGGCGGAGGAAGGGGCGGTTTTTTCTATTTCCATTCCCTTTCCTTCCGTTCCCGCGTCCGGAGCGGAAATATTTTTTTTATTCAGTCCGCCGAGTACGCTTAGGAAGGAAGGGATCAGGGGCAGGACGCAGGGAGAGAGGAAGGAAAGGAGTCCTGCCGCGAAAGCGGCGAAAATCGAAAGTTCAGGAGCCATTGGCAAGCAGTATGCGAAAGGCTTCGATTATTTCCGCTGAATACCATTGCCGTCCGCCAATGGCCGCGGCGATAATTCTGCCATCCCTGCCGATGATATATGTTGTGGGAATACCGCGGATGCCGTACTGTCCGGCGACCTCTCCGCTGAAATCAATTACTACGGGGAATGTAAGTTTGAATTCTTTCATGAAACTTTCGATTTCCCGTTTATTTTCCTGAATGTTTACGGTAAGGAATTCGAGGCCTTCGTTTTTGAATCTGTTATAGAGTTTTTCCATGTCCGGCATTTCGTTCCGGCAGGGCGGGCACCATGTTGCCCAGAAGTTCAGGAATACAACTTTCCCTTTCAGGCTGCTTAAACTTTGCATTTTCCCGTCCAAAAGGGGCAGGGAAAAGTCTGAGATGGGAAAACTGGTGTCCAAAACCTGTATTTGCGCCTTCGCGAAAGCCCGGGCCACTTCCGGGGGAAGGGTTTGGGTTTCCGGGGGCGCCGCGAAGAGTCCGGTTACAAGGCCGGTGAACAGGATCGTGATAAGGCATGGTATTCTTATTTTTTTCATAATTTTTCTTTTTCTCCTTTACTATCATATCATATAAATAACCGCTATGTCGAAGAAGTTAAATAAGAAAATAGCAAAGAACTTTGAGAAAGTCCATTTTCTTCTTTTTTGCTTCCTCGACCTTGCCAGTCTTCGACTTTAAGGCAATTAGGCGCCCATGAAATTGCTGTTCGGCAATTTCATGGGTTGGTTTTGAGCTGCCGATGCGCAAGGGATTGTAGCGGAAAGCCCACAGGATTTGCATAGGCAAATCCGAGGACTTGGAGCGGAAAGCCCGGTTTTTGGCGCGGAGCGCCAAAAATGCGCCCAAAAGTTCTTTTGCTATGTATCTCCATATATCTCCTCTATCTGTTTTCCCGGTATGGGTTATTCTATGTATGGGGACAGATACCGCTCGAAATCAATTCCGCTTGCCAAAAGGACGCAGAAGTTATAGAGTCCGTGGGCAAGAGCGGGGACGTTGAGGTTTTTCGCGATGCGGAATACTCCTGTTAAATATAATCCTAAAAGGCAGGCCATGACAAATCCGGCTTTTCCCTGGTAGAAATGTCCCGCGCCGAAAAGGAGGACGGGCAGGAGGACCGCGAGGGGAAAGGGCATGCCGCGGCGGAAGAATTCCACGGGCAGATAGGCGCGGTAATATAGTTCCTCATTGTAGCCGGTTATGATGCAGGCGAGTAGTACAAACGGGAGGAGCTGATAATTCGTATAGTACCAGCGGAAGGGCGGCAGGCTGGCGGTGAGGGCTTCGTCCGGCAGATGGGGCATGATGAGTACCAGGAGGAGGGCGGCAAGAACGAGGAGGGGCAGGAGCGCAAGCCAGGAGAGTAGTCCGAAGAGAATGTCGCGTGGCGCGGGTTTGCGGATATTGTAATCGGCGGGACTGCGCGCGCCGATGTGTGTCAGCAGGTACAGTATCATACCTGCTTCGGCAAGGCCCATAATGATCATGAGGGCCAGGAAATCGGGGCGGTTGAATTCGGTTCCTGTGGGCTGGGGCGGCATAATAATGCCGGGAAGGTAAAACAGCGCGAAGGTGAGGGCTAACTCTTTACAGGAGAGAAGTTTCTGATTAAAATTATCTAAACTCATGAAAAGTATTATAGAAATAATGTTGGGCAAAGGTACAGTGGGGATGGCAGCAATTCTTTAGTTTAGGCTCATAACAAAAACCGCTGGCAGACGGGTCCTGTCAGTGAAGAAAAATGGGGTCCCCTCCCGGAGGGCGCCCTCCCCATTTTTCTTCACTGACACCCGCTCGAGAGCATGAGACGAATACAGATTGCTTTTTTAAGGGGTTACTGGTGGTAAAAACCTCCAAATTGTAAACAATTTGGAGGTTTTTCCTGATTTTGGAGGATATTTTTTGAAACTGAAAATTGCCGGGATGGCGGTGTGGGTGTTTTCCCGCATGGGGCTGCTGGGGCTGTGTCCGGGGGCGCGGCGGTCCCGCCGTCCCGGCGGGGCGGGACAGGGCGAATGACTATAATTCTCGCGATAATCGGCTGCGCTTTTCTTTTTCTTATGCTCCTCGCGGCGAAAGGCGGGCTGGGATTCCCCTGGGTTGAGTTTTATGTCCGGGGCAAGGAATCCGGTTTCAAATTCAGTGAAATCAATGTTTTGCGAAAAGTGGCTGTCGCCGGCCGCATGAAGGAACCGGCGGCCCTCTACTGGTCGCAGCGCCAGCTTGATCGCGCTATCGCGGGGGCGATTACCCGCGGCCGGCGGCAGGGGAATATGGACAGCCCGAAAACAATTATTTTTCTCCAGAAGCTTTTTGATTTTCGTAAGCTGGTTGAGTTTAATCAGCCGAAATACCGGACGGGTTTGCGCTCGTCGCGGAATATGGCAAAGGGGCAGAAGGTTCGTATACCTCTTCCGGGAATAGGAGTTTTTGAGACCGAGGTTATCGCGAACATGCGCCGCCAGATTTCGCTTGCCTATCCCAAGGGGGCGAAACGGCTTCCTGCCGGGCATTCCTGGCAGAACCTGAAAATCGATGTTTTTTTCTGGCGGGCCGAGGATGCCGAATACTTTTTTAAAACCCAGGTTATAGCGGATGAGTATGACAAGAAAATCCCCATGCTCCAAATCGCCCATTCGGATAATCTTATCAGGGCGCAGAAACGCGGTTCGGTGCGTTTAAGTATCTCGCTTCCGGTTAGCCTGTATCCCCTGCGGGGCATTGAAGCGGCAAATGAGTTTATTGAAACACGGGAAGGCTACCGGGGCAGGATGATTGACCTTTCCGAAGATGGTTTCGCGGTACGGGTTGGCGGCAGGTCAAAGGCCGGTCTGCCGATAAAAATCCAGCTTGCGTTGGGTGAGGAGTTTATTGTTATGTGCGGTACAGTCAAAACCGTTACATATCAGCAAAAAATAAACCAGTCGGTGCTGCACGCCCAGGCTTCAAAACCATCGGCTAAAATGAAGATCGCGATTCTGACTCAGGTGTACGGCATTTTCTCCTATATCCCGGAAACCAGCGCCGCCGAGGAGGTCGCCGGGGTGGAAGCGGAGCCGCAAACCGAAGCGGAAACGGGGGAAAGTTCCGCCGGTGAAGGCGGCCTTTCCTGGGATATAGCCGCGGACGAAGGCAAACCGGAAGATAAACCGGGAGACAAAGCCTGAACCTGCCTCACAGAATTTTTTAACCGCGAAGTCGAAAAAGCCGAAGAACTTCGCGGTAAATTTTCCTTTGCGGTGCGGGAAAATTAAAAACTCGCGTTTTTTTCGTTTTTTTCGCTCTTTTTCGCGGACACATTCAATCAAACAGTTTTTTTTGCAGCTATATACAGTATGGAAGGTCAATGTGAAAATTCCAGTTGTAGCGGCCGCGCTGGGTCTGGCAGTCTCGTATTATCTGTGTTCCGCGGAAAAACTCTCTTTCCCCGTGGAAATTCCCTGCCTGGTTTGCGCGTTTATTCTGGCTTCCGCCGCCATTACCTGCAAAACCGTGGTTCCCTGCCGGGCGCGTTCTTTTTCTCCGCATATTTTTATTCTCTGTGCGGCGCTGGGCCTTTTTGCCGGTGTTCCTGTAAGCCGCTACGCACTGATCTGCCGGGAATCCGCATATTTGGGGTTCACGGCGGATAGATCCGTGCGCTTTGAGGCATTGGTGCAAGGCGATTCCCGGCCTGGTAAAAACGGCGGAATTTTCGCGCCGCTGCATATTATCAGGGTTTGGGACGCCCTGGATAATTCCGCGCAGGCTTCCGCCGCTGTTTTAGCTGTTTTTGACGAAGGAAGCGTTTCCGCCAGGCGCCTGTTCCGGGGCGAAAACCTGGTCCTGAATGGAGAACTTTCCGCGAATGGGGACAGCGTTTTCCTTTTTGTCCGGGAATCGGATTTTGGAGAAAAACCTCCGGCATTTTCCAGGTACAGAAAAGAGCTGCTTTTGAAAATCGAGGCGCATATTGTCGCGTTTCAGGAGCGCCCTTTTCCTGCCTCCTGGCCCGGCCTGTTTACCGCCCTTCTTTTAGGCAACCAGGAATATCTTGACAGCGCTCTTGCCGATCGTTTCCGGGAGGCCGGGGCGGTGCATGTTCTTGCCCTGTCGGGCATGCATCTTGGGCTTCTGGCGCTTCTTGCCCGGCTGTGCCTGAAACTCTTTATTCCCGCCCGCGCCGCGGAGGGCATTGTCCTTGTTTTGGTTTTCGCGTATCTGTGGCTCGCCGGTCCCCTGCCCTCCCTGCTGAGGGCTGCCCTTATGTTTGCCGCTTATACCATACTTGAGTTCTTTGACCGCCGCCCCGGGCTTCTCAGCATCCTGGCTTTTTCATTTATTGTATCCGCGCTTTTTTTCCCGCGAGACATGGAAAGCCTCTCCTTCATTTTATCCTATCTCGCCATGCTGGGAATCCTGCTTTTTACCAAACCGCTGAATCTGTTTTTCCGGCGCTGGCTGCCGGAAATCCTTTCCCTGCCTCTCTCGGTCTCGCTTGCCGCCCAGACTACGGTATCGCCGGTACTCCTCGCGGTGTTTGGCCTTCTCTCTCCCGGCGGCATTCCCGCATCGATAGGTCTTGGTCCGCTTGTTACCCTGTTTATGTGGACAGGAATTCTCACCTGCTTCCTCGCCGCCCTGCCCGCGCCTGTCTCCCTGCCCTCGGCGTGGGTTTTAAGTTTTCTCATGAAGGGCCTCTATGCCCTTATAAGTTTTGTTGTGGAAACCTGTTCCCGGATTCCTCCTTTTCAACTGTAGAGGTGCAGCAGCATACTTTGAAGAAAAAAATCACCACAAAGTCAAAGAAGTCAAAAGAGGGCGCATTTTTTGCGGCTGTGCCGCAAAAAACCGGGCTTTCCGCTTCAAGTCCTCGGAAAGCGCCGATGCGCTTCCTGTGGGCTTTCCGCTGCAATCCCTTGCGCCGCGCAGCGGGCGAATTTGCAGAATGCAAATTCGCGGCCAGTCCCCTTGCGCGGCGGCAGCTTGAGAACCAGGCCCTGAAATTGCCGATGGCAAGTTCAGGGGCGCATAATTGCCATAGGCAATTATGCGCGTATAACTCAGGCGGCCGCAATTTTGAATGGCAGCTTGAGAACCAGTTCCCGGAATTGCCGTAGCAATTCCGGGGCAGCTAATTGCCTTTGGCAATTAGCTGCGCGCAACCCGGCGGCCGCAATTTTGTTCTGACAAAATTGCGTGCTCTGTCACCGTGCACAGCGCGTAACACGCTGCGCACGTCTTTATCACCACCGGCTGCCGCGCCCAGGATTTTACCAGATATTGAACAGGCTCTTAGACTTCTTCGGCTTTGCGGTTAAAAAATTCCGCGGATCAAGTTTAGCCGCTCTGCGGCGGGGTTGGTTGGTTGATTTATATCATAAAATATTTTCAATTAAATTATTTTTATATTCTGAGCTTACACATAACTTTCTGTATCAGCGCAGGGACAAACATAGAAAATGGAAAGGATACCACAAAGCCTATTCCCCAACCGGAGAGCCACGCCGGAATAAAACTCTCGCCAAAGCCGACATTAAGGGCCGCCATAGCAAACGACATACACAGCGACATGAGGATCGCCATACAGCTCCCAAAAAATATAATCTGACGTATGCTCAAACCAAATCCCCCATATTCACCTGTTGTAACAGGTTTTTATTTTTCTTCACATTTTTGGAACAGTCTATAAATAATTTAATATTCTATTCTGGTTCCGGCAACTATTAAAGAATATTTAAAAAATTTCAATTTGTAATTTACTATTCTAAATAAAAAAATTACGGCACGGCGATTTTCTCCCGCGCCATCGTAACACCTGAAAATTTACCTGTTAAAATAACCGCTAAGTCGAATAAGAAAACAAAAAAGTAACAAAGGATTTTGAGAAAGCCAAATTTATTTCTTTTATTTTTTGACTTCGCAGGTTTCGTGGTAAAATTTTAAGAGTTACCGATTGATTAATAGACTTATCATCGTTTTTATCATCCTGCTGAATAATTTCCATCAAAAGAAATTTGTTTTTATACTGCCTGACTTTCAACGCGACAATATGGTTACATTCTATCCTTTGGTCGAGTTCTTTACGGTACTGCCTGTCCGCTTTACTTACTAAATAATAGTCCCCGGTAACTATCTCCGGAGAATCCTGGTATTTCCACGCCGCTATCTTCATGCGTAATTCCCACAGCCGGAACTTTCCCCATTTTGCGCCGTCCCAAAGATACCGTGCGGTGAGGGCGGTGATTTCCCTGGTTTCTCCGTCAAACTGTTCGTTGAACTCCCGCGCTTCGGCGTACCGTTCCATTTTGTCCACATTTCTGGTGAATACCAGATTATAGCCGCGCGTATCCCCGCAGATAAACCCGATAATATCTACCGTATACATTCCGTTTTCAAGTTCCACTAAATGATGAGTCGGTATCCCCTGGCGTGCGAATAATTTATAATTATCAACCGACCACATCCGCAGGGCACACAAATCGGCGACTGCCAGCTTCCCGCCGCTTATTTCCAAAAGCATATTGCTGTTAATACATTTCTGGTTTTCTTTTTTAACGATGCCCTTACCGGAAACAATAATCCGGTAGGTGTCGGGCCGGTCGATATAGCAGGGAATAATCACGCCGCTATCTATTGACCGTTCCGCGATTATTTGGTTTTCATCAAAGAAATCTTCAAGATCAAGCGCGGTTATATTGTAGATATGGCGAAACCGATCCAGATTACAGGGATCAAACAGGGCAAAACCGTTCGATTTGTTTTTCAACTCAATTTCAATAGGGAAATTATTCATGCCGCGTTTCCTCCTTCCGGTGTGTCCTGTCAGGCGGCGTTTTTTTAATCTCCTTCGTATTTGCTAAACTCAACATCAATATCAAGATTTTCAGCCCAGCGGTAAATAAAAGCCGAACCCACATTGATACTGTGATGCACCGGCTCGCCGCCTTCATGATCAAGAAACACGAGTTGCGGTTCGCCGGACTTATTCTTTTTTTTCGGATGAAAAAACCAGCAGTCAGAATAATCCCAAATACAGCCTGTCAGGTTAAAAACGCTTTTTATACCGTATTCGGCAAGCTCTTCATCTTCTATCCCGATATCGCCCACGTCTATTTCCGCAAGATCAAACATATTCTCTCCCCAATGTATGTGAGCGTGTTTCCGCAGTACCGCCTGGAACGTTTTAGGATATTTCGGATTTATCTTTGCCAGAGGCGAGGAGGCGGTTATTTCGTTTTCTCCATCAAAAGTAATGACAAGCTTATCGTCTTCTATTTTGACACCGGCGCATTTATTCATGATTTGCTGTAACAGGCCATGCAATGTTTTCTCCTGTTCCGCCGTGTCGGCAAGATACTTAAAATGTTCCGTCAAGGCCCGCGGTTTGTCCGCGGCATGTACAATTTTTTCCCATTCCGCACGATATGAATTGCCGGCAGCTGTCGCACTGTCTTCAGATTCCCCCACCTGTTCCACATATCCCTTTTTTCTCTTTTCGGCGATCAGCTTATCGGCTTCTTTCCTGCACGTTGTCTCGTCGGCAAATGACTTTTCCTGGGTTTGACCCGCTGTACCAACCCTGCCAAAAGTAACAGTAAAACAGTTATCTGTAACTTCAATACTCCAAAATTTGTTTGATTTTTCATCACGGTAAACAAATGTCTGTTTCATTGGTAAACCTCCGTTATATAAAATAATTATTCATTATCGGTTTTTATCCGCGCCACTACGTTATCAAAGCGCATGATTTCGGCTTCCAGTTGTATACTTGCGACACAGCAGGCCTGGGGATACGCGTTAGCGCTGTAGGAGGTAATTTCCGCGCCCTCGAATTCAAGGCGTTTGAATAAGGCGCCGGACTCGTCGTACGTGTTTACAACGCAGTTGAATGGGCCCTGGAGCATGAGCGCGTCAAGGTTGTTTTTCCCCGTAATGGTTATGGAACCGGACAGGTAGTTTACCTCGCCAGGCGGGCAGCCCCGCGGCCGGCTAAGGCTACAGGTGAAGTTGTCCACGGTATATTCCGTTTCGCCGATAATTAAAATTGTTTTTCCCATGACGGGCCTCCTATGTTTTTCTGTTCCCTGTCAGTATATCCTGCCATTGTGCAGTGTCAAGAGAGCGCGTCTGGCATTCAGCAAGGGGTAACATCACGGTTTTTTTAAAAGATATGGGCGCGCACCCAGCGACAGCGCAAAATTGCTTCGCAATTTTCCCGCCAGCCCCTTACGCGGCTGCAAGTCTGTACTTCAGCATACTTTAAATATTTACCGCGAAGTCAAAGAAAAGTGAAGGGGAAAATACTTTATTAGACTTCTTTGACTTCGCGGTTAAAAAATTCCGCGATCCCGGCTATACGCCGTTGTTCTGTACCACATGATTTAAATTTATCTTTTAATTTTTATGAGATATTTCCTCGCCGCCTTCTTTATACAGTATTTCAAAATATTTTATGTCAACTCTTGAAAAAAGAGTAACAATTTTTCCTCTAAATAATTTTTTACGTCCATAACCACCCAAACAGATTCCAAGCTCGTAAAAATTCATGTATTTTCCATCGTCGGCTGTCGGCGTATCGTATTGAGATAATTTTGATACAGCCTCTTCATCATTTAAAATATCAATATCTTTATAAAATATTCTAATGCCGCTTTCCAGAGGCACATCAAGTGAACGCAGTTGTTCTATCCCGTAATTTATAATATAATCACCCTGAAACCAATAAAAAAAATCCGCCGCGTCTCTTGATTCCGTAATTCCTTTGGACAAATTTGACACTTCAAATTCTTCCGGCTTTTCCAATAAATTTTCAATTTCCCTTTGAGACATTCCAAATTTAATTTCCTTATTCTTAAACAGAAACCCTTCCAGGGGTTTTATATGAACAGTTATATCCGGCGTTTTCCGCAATCCATTCTTAACTGCGGTCATATTTATATCTCCTTGACCATTTACCATTTATACCAAATTTCTTTATTATTGTCAAAAAACAATTACTTTTTTACTGATATTAATAGCATCATTGGTCTTCGTAATTCATTTTTCCAGTCAGGATGTTTTTGTAACAGTTCGGGAGCTGGTTTTGGTTCATTTATGTCAATTATAGTAAATCCATATTTCAACAGGGTTTTTAAATAAGCTGCTAATGTCCTGTGATATTTTGTCATTTTT
>JAISAF010000444.1 GCA_031266855.1 Spirochaetales bacterium | reverse complement strand
CGCGCTGCCGCTGGCGCGGCGCGATTTTGCGGAGCAAAATCGCGGGGTTTACCGCCGTGCGCGGCGCGGTACGCGCCGCGCACCGTATGTAAGGCCGGCGATTTTGCCGAAGGCAAAATCGCCGCGTATAAGGCCCGCGCGGTTTCAGCGCGGGGCGCGGGGGGTGGCGTTACGCGAAATGAATATCCGGCGTTCATTATGAATGCGAAGCATTCATAATGAACGCGCTGCCGCTGGGGCGGCGCGAGGGAGTGGAGTGGAAAGCCCACAGGATTTGCATTTGCAAATCCGAGGACTTGGAACGGAAAGCCCGGTTTTTTTGGGCGGGCGAAGCGCGCCCAAAAAAACGCGCCCAAACTAAGGATAGAAAATCCTTTACGTGTTTATCCTGTTTCGGATTTTTTTTCCGTCCGGATCGCGGTAGGGGTTTTTCCGGTGTTTCAGAAAGGCGCGGTATATTTTGCAGGCTTCATAGTAGCCGTCCGGGCCGCGGAAGGTGGAGGAGAGGTCGCAGCGGTAGACTTCCAGCAGCAGGGGGAAAAGCGGCGAGGCCATGATACTTTCGGTGCGGTAGGTGGGCAGGCTTTTGATAAGGCCGGGGAGCATGTGGTTGCGTACGAGGAAGCAGGCGTCTTTTACGAGGTCGTCCTGAAAACCGAGGCGGCCGAGAAACTTTTCCGCGATGTGGCAGCCGATTTCGGCGTGACGGTCAAAACGGCGGCGGCCCGATGCTTCCGCGTAGGGTTTTCCCGCGTCGTGAAGAAGCAGGGCCAGGGCAAGCCTTATATCGGTATTTTTCCGGTACTGGAAAGTTTCCAGGGTATGGTCCCACACGCCGCCTTCCGGGTGGTATTCCTTTGAGTGGGCTACCCCGCGCAGACCGGCCAGTTCCGGCCACAGGGCATCGATGAAGCCGGAAGACTCAAGAAGGCGCAGCCCTCCGCGGGCATCGCGTCCTGACAGGATACACGAGAGGAGCGTCCTTTGGCTTTCTGGAGGAAAAAAGGCCCGCGCCTGCCGTGCCGAGAACGGAGCTTCACCCGCAAGTCTGTAGCCGTAGCGGGAAACAAGAACAGCGGCATCGGCTGCGGGGGAATATACCGATTGCGGCCCCGGCGTGCCCCGCGGCTGGACGATCCCGCGGCGCAGCAGGGGATATATACCCCTGGGATCATAAAAACTGTCTTTGAAAGGATCGTAGAGGAGCTGAAGAACTTCAAAAGGCTGCTCCTCCGCGGCCGGAACCCCTTCCGCCAGGGCGCCTTCTATACAGGTAAAATAGATGTGCGTCTCCTCCCCGCAGGCAAGGGCGGCGTCTATGCCTTCGATACCAGGGTAGCGCAGACCGGGGAAAAGTTTCGCCAGATCAATGAGGCCGCAGGAAACATTCAGGGACAATATGGGAGAAGTCTCTGTGCGGAAATAACGGTCCAGGGCGGAAAAGCGGGTATAGCGCGCCTGTATGCCGGCCCCGCGCAGGGTATCAAGAGAAGCGCGCATATCAAAATTCCCTTCCCCGGTTTGCGTACAAATCTTTGTTAGTATACTTTCGTATACTAACCTTCGTGTGCATACTGGCTTTCGTTTGAATACTAAGCTTTGTTTGCATACAAACCTTCCACGCGCTTTTTTTCCGTCAAAGTAAAATCCTTCACGGCGGCGACGCATTCATCCGCTTCCGCCGGAGCGTGACAGTTCGCGTAATCAGGAATGATTCTTTCACCCCGATCCATATCTTTCCGCCGGGAACTTAAAACCAGGCAGTACAGCCTGTCCAGGCAGGAGAGGTATTCCTCCGCAAGCTCCGGCGAAGGAATGTTCCCGCTGCCAGCCGGAAGACCGGAACCGGGGGCGGAGGCGGAACCGGAATCAGAACTGGAACCGGGGCGGAACATAGTCCGCAAATCCGTAAACCGGATAAACCAGTCGTAGGTCTCGATGGCGCGCAGACGATCAGTTTCCAGAAGAATGTTTTTGCCGGTTCCAGGAATATCGCCAGGAAGGTAAATATCTTTCTTCCGCGACACACGGGCAAGCCGCTCACGGGCCTCCCTTATAAGGCTTACAACATCCCTGTGCAGAGGATCAAATTCCAGCTTCAGGCGGGGCGTCCGATCCCTGAGGGCGAGTTTCCTTTTCGTCCGTTCAACCAGATACAGATTATTGCTTAAAACCCAGGCCGGGATAAGCCGGTTACAGGCCGGGGAAATACCAGGACAGCAGCTTTCCTGCGAAGTAATCAGGGAAAAAGGGTACTCAAGTTTTTGCGGCAGGGTAGTAAGCCCGCTCGCGATAATTGTATACGGCGAACGGGAAAAATCCGCGGGGTACTTGATATTGCAGCCCAAACCAAAAAACATCCCCTCGCCCGCCCACAACTCGCCATCGGCTATCCGGGAACTGTGATTGGAACCGATGTTGGCCCCATGACCAACATTTCCCCTGCCCCCCGGCCAGAAAGCCGCGATAAGGAGGGACTGGTGATGAAAACCCACAAAAGGCCCCACGAAAGCCGCGGTAACCTCACCCTCGGCAATAGTGGTATTAGGCCCAATCCAGCTCTCCGTTACCTTCGCCTGGCGCTGCGCGCCGGAATAGTCCGCGAAAAACGCCCGCGACGCCAGCGCGTGAGAATCAAAACGGCAGCCGGGCCGGATAATCGTATCGTCAATAATGCAGCCCGATCCTATTTCCACATCCGCGCTTTCCCCGCCGCAAATCGTACTGCCGCGGATACGGGCCGCTCCATTGATTCTGACACCAGGACCAATAAACGAACCCCTTACCAGACCAGCGCTATGAATAAGAGTTTTCTTCCCCACATAAGCCGACGGCAGCGCGGCCACCCGCACATAAGCCGCAAGAAATTCCCGCAGCTCTTCAGGATTTATCTCTCCCCGCGCAGCCTCCTCCGCCACAGCGGGATCAAGATCATAAAAAAGAGGAACCCGCCGGCCCCCCGTCTCTATCCCCGCCTCAATCAGAATCCCATTCCCAAAGGCGCAGGAGTCTTCCCCCTCAATCCGGCAATCCGCCAGCGAAGCCTCCGCGTCAATAACACAACGGGAAATCAGCGGGCACCTGTGAATAAAAGCCTCGTCCCCCACAATAACATTCGACAAAGTGCTATAATAAATCCCCGAAGGAAAAGACGCCCTGCCAATACGATGAACCTTCCCGGCAAACACACCCAGAACACAAGGCCCCAGAAAAAAATTCCCATAAATACGCGAAGGAGAAAAATCATCAAGAACCTGAATATCCTCCCATGTCGAAGAAATATTCCCCTGCTTCAAAAGCGCATGAATCTCCCCGCCCCGCAGATTTCGAAGCTTCCTGCCATGAAAAACAAGCTCCCCCGGCTCATGCAGCCCCCGGCACAGCGATAAAAATGAAGACGTCTTCAAAATAGAAGAAAAATCAGCCATCACAAGTTAAATGTACCGCAAATCACCGCCAAAAGGCAACACAGCCGGACATGGCGCCTTTCCGGCGCTCCGCGCCGGAAACCGGGCTATCCGTTCCAAGTCCTCGGATTTGCCAATGCAAATCCTCCGGGCTTTCCACTACTATCCCTGGCGCGCGCCCCAGCGGCAGCACCCGGAAATTGCCTTCGGCAATTTCCGAGCCTGGTTTTGAGCCGCCACCCCTGATGAAATATACACCTGACATATTAAATGATATTATTATATACTTAGCTGGACTGGCAGAGGCCGGAACTGTGAGCGTATCACAAGCCGGAATTGTTGATCGCAGAGGGAAACATGGATGTTGTATTGAGTCGTCGCGCCGCAAACTATTTGAAGCGTCTGGAAAAAACGCGGCAGGACAGCATAAAAGCCGCCGCATTAAGAACCGAATTAAAAACAATTATTGACAGCATACCGGAACGGAACCTTCACATGTTAAAACCGCTTTTGTCCGTCCTGTCTGTTGAGCCGGTTATTATTGAAACCAGCCTGACTACAGAGGAACGGAAAATAATCGCCGCCGGGGAAAAAGAATACGCCAAACATCCAGAGAATTTTGTATCGTTTGAAAGCTTGAAATAATAGAACGGTTTTTTAACACTTTATAGACAG
>JAISAF010000430.1 GCA_031266855.1 Spirochaetales bacterium | reverse complement strand
CCCGCCCCGCCGGGCGCCCCGCCGGGGGGGGTGGGTTACTGCCGGGCTTTTTTGCAAACAAAACGCCCGCGCCCGGCGCGGAGGCGCGGAATTGCCGTGAGGCAATTCCGCGGGTTTGCGTTTACGCACCTGTGTTAGCCGCTATGCCTGGCGGAAAACCGCGCAATTTGCCGGAGGCAAATTGCGTGTAACGGAACAGGCCCGCACCCCTGTGTATGCGTTTCCGCATACACAGGGGCGCGGTTGCCGCTGGTGCGCGCGTGAGGGATTCCGGGGGCGCGACAGCGCCCACGACAATCCCTACTTATCGGAAAGCGACCGTCTTCGGGCGCCCTCTTTTTCACGATTCTGAAAAAGAGGGAACTTCGGAAACAGATTTATACTTCGCCGCGCAGGGGCACGGGATCGGTATCGGTGTCGTCTATTTTGCCGCTGTAGAGATAGCGTTTGGTTTCTTTCGCGACGACTCCGCTGAGCAGCAGTACGGCGATGATGTTGGGGATTGCCATGAGCGCGTTGAGTGCGTCGGCGAAATCCCATACGATGCTGAGGGAGAGGACTGTGCCGAGGAAGGTGACGATGACGTAGAGGACGCGGTAGGGGATGTTGATTTTTGAGCCGAGCAGGTATTCGGCACAGCGTTCGCCGTAGTAGGACCAGCCGAGGATGGTGGAGAAGGCAAAGGTGATGAGGCCGAAGACGAGGACGATGTTGCCAATGAAGGGGATTTGTCCAAAGGACGCGTGGGTAAGCAGACTGCCATTCATTCCTTCGGAATGGAGGCCGGGGTTCGCGAGGATGGAACTGACGATGACCATGCCGGTAAGGGCGCAGATGACGACAGTGTCCCAGAAGGTTCCTGTGCTGGAGACCAGGGCCTGGCGCACGGGGTTACGGGTTTTTGCCGCGGCGGCGACGATGGGCGCGGATCCCATGCCTGATTCGTTGGAGAATAATCCGCGGGCGATACCGTAGCGGGCGGCGCTCATAATCGAAGCGGCGATAAAGCCTCCACCCGCGGCGCGGGCGGAAAAAGCGCTGCGCAGGATTTCCCGCAGGGCGGGAACGACGAAGTCGTGGTTAAGTCCGAGGATGGTGATGCAGCCGATGATGTACAGGATGGACATGAATGGTACAAGGCCGATGCAGACTCTGGTGATCCACTGCAAACCGCCGAGCAGGACGAGGGCGACCATGCCGGCCATGACGAGGCCGGATATCCAGGCGGGAATATGAAAAGTCTCTTCCACAAGGCTGGCGACAGCGTTTGCCTGTACGCCGGTCCCTATGCCGAAAGCGCAAACCGCGGCAAAAGCGGCAAAGAGAACGCCCAGCCATTTCATGTGCAGGCCGCGCTCAAGCGCGTACATCGCGCCGCCCAGCATAGTTCCGTTTTCGGTTTTAACACGGTATTTTACAGCGATAAGGGATTCGGCGTACTTCGTGGAGATACCGAACACGCCGGTAAGCCACATCCACAGCACCGCTCCCGGGCCGCCCAGAGCGATCGCCGTTCCAACGCCAATAATATTGCCCGTTCCAATTGTGGAAGCAAGCGCCGTAGTCAGGGCGCCAAACTGGGAAACGTCCCCCTCCGCGCCGGGGTCTTTCGTAACGGACAGCCGTATGCCCAACCCGAGTTTACGCTGGACAAAACCCGTCCGAACCGTCAGAAACAGATGCGTTCCAAAGAGCAGGATAAGAAGCCAGGGGCCCCACAGATACCCGTCTATTGTCGAGATGATGCTGCCTAATGTTTCCATATTTCCTCCGTAGAATTTCCTTAAGGCACACATGATAGCATCGATACGGAAAATTGGCAAATATATATTTATGCGGAAAAAGCGGGACTTCTTTCGGGCGCGTTTTTTTTGTCCGAAGACGGACAAAAAAAACCGGCGCTTTGCGCCGGAAATGCGCCCAAATTCCGAATTGCAAATAAGTTTTTGAACAGTCTTACAGCTTTCCTTTACTTTCAGGATTATTCTGCGTATATTAGCGTATATGAAAATTACAAATAGGAAAAAAATTGTTTTATTGACTGCCGTGATACTTACCCTGGCTTTCTTTTCCTGCGTAAGCACGGCTGCGCCCTCCAGCATCGAGGGAAGCTATTCGGGGATTCTGCCCTGCGCCGACTGCGAAGGAATACAAACGCGTATCCGGCTTGAAGGGAACGGCACATATATTCTTCAGGCCCGCTATCTGGGAAAATCCACTGAGCTGTTTGAAGAGGCGGGACGTTTCACTATAAACAGCCAGAACATTCTTACCCTTGAAGGGCTGGACGGAAAACCGGCGCTGCCCCGCTATGTCGTCGGCGCGGATACGCTGACTCAGCTCGATATGGAAGGGAATCCTATCACCGGCAGCCTTGCGGATAACTATATCCTGAAACGGGAATAGGCCATAATTTTGACCGGGCGGAATCGCGTCGCCCGGCCCCCGCTTAACCTGACCACAATCCGGGGTATGGATTACACTGTGCCATAACAGTTCTAATGAAACCTTCTTCAACTCCTTCGACTTCGCGGTTAAAAAATTCTGCGGGCCAGGTTTAGCCCCGGCAGGGCGGTCACGGCTTGGCTTTTTCTGGGAAAACCGTATATACTTCTCCCAATAAAATGTAACGCGTTTAACTTAGGAGGAGATATGAAAGCGGATAATTGCAGATACTGTAGCAAAGGAACCGATTTAGCGGAAATCGTGGCCGATCTTGAAGTTTCGACTCTCTATATTACCAAAGATCAAACCTACAAAGGCCGCTGCATTCTGGCCCTGAACGACCACAAAACCGAACTCTTTCAGCTTGACCCCGGCGAGCTTCAGGCTTTTTCCCGCGACATGACCCGCGCCGCAAAAGCTCTGTATGAAACCTTTCAACCAGGAAAAATCAATTACGCGGCTTTCGGCGACACCTATCCCCACATTCATTTTCACCTCGTGCCGAAATACGAAGGCGGCCCGGAATGGGGCAGCCAGTTTAACATGCCGCTGAATCAGGCGAAATTCGTCACAAAAGCGGAACTTGAAGAGTCTATCCAGGCAATCAAAAGCCGGCTGTAAACGCCCCTGGCGCCTTCCGCGCGCCTGTGCCTTATCAGCGATTCTGTAGTTTTAAAAAGGCATCTTCCAAAATCAGGAAACCCTCCAAGTTGTTTACAATGTGGAGGGTTTTGCTATGAACCTAAACTAAAGAATTACTGGCGCCTTATCCTTGTTCGTTTCGGGTTTCCACGGAAGGCTGTCCGCCTTCGGGGGTCGCGGCACTGATGGCGTTGATCAACGCAAACAGCGCGAACAGGAACGTTATAAAAATAATAAATCTGCGCATAAAGAAAATTCCCTCCCGATAAAGCTGTATATTACTGTAAAAATTTAATCGGGTCTACAGCTTTTCCATCTTTGAATATCGAAAAATGAAGATGCGGCCCGGTTGAATAACCCGTGTTCCCCATTTCACCGATAAGCTGGCCCTGGCTTACACTCCTTCCCTGTTCGACAAGCGGCTTGCGCAGATGGGCGTACCAGCTCTGATAGCCTCCCGCGTGGGATACAATAATGTAACGTCCGTAAGCCGCGTGAACCCCCACTTTAACGACTTTCCCCGCCATTGCGGCGAATATGGACGTACCTTCCGGCGCGGCAAGATCAATGCCGTTATGAAAACGGCGCACGCCGGTAAAGGGATCCGGCCTCATCCCAAAGGAGGAAGTAAGCCGCCCCGCCGTAGGACGAATGAAAAGCTCGCCGAGAATTTTTTTCAGATCAAACTGATGCATCCTGGCGCCAGGAATAAATAATTCCTGTCCCGCGTGGATGGTCGAGGATTCAAGGTTATTGACATCCGCAATAGCGCCGGTCGTTATGGAATACGCCTTCGCGATGGAAAAAAGAGAATCGCCGCGTTTTACCGTGTACAGGATGCCGTTCCGGTCGGGAAGTTTAAGCTGCGCGCCAACAGGAACTTTGCGTACATCCTGAATATGATTAAAACTGATAAGGGTATCAAGGGACAGACCCGCTTTTCCGGCTATACTGGAAATGGTTTCCCCGGATTCGATCCGGCGGTTCTGCACAGACAGGGCGCTGAATTCCTTCCCCCCCGCGGGCGTCTGAAAACCGTCCTCCGAAGGCGTATCCCCCGGGGAGTCTTCCAGAAAAGCGTTCAACACAGAAGCCTGGAGGGTTTCTTCCGGCAGACTAAGAGAAAGACTCTGCTGGCGGACATGAGGAATAAGGCCAATCGCGATGAAGGCAAAGAAAAGCACAGCCAGAACCCCGCCCGCTATCCCCTTAAGAATACCAGGAAAAATCTTTTTCTCCGCTGTCCTCCTGCCCGTCTCCTCCCGCGGCCCCGGCGCTGTTTTCAACGTGAAAACCGCGGAAACCCTGGAAAATACGGAACCCGCGATGCGTCCAAGCTTCCGCAAAAAATGCCGGGGACAACTCTGGTGAATCCCCGCCGCGCCGGGTTTATATGAAACAGCCCGGCCGGCTCCCCCGCGCGGACGCACAGCGGCTATCCGTTTGCGGGAAATTTTCTGATGTAGCACATTCGTCATCATGATACCTTCTTTTTATCGACAAAAACGCCTGTTCATATTATAACGGAAGCCCGAAAAACTTGCGAGTTTATGATTTCATGTTCTATAGAATTTGGGCGCATTCCACAGGGCGCGGTGAGCGCCCGCTACAATAAATTTCCTATCGGAAAGCGATCGTCTTCGGGCGCATTTTTTGCGGCGGTGCCGCAAAAAACCGGGCTTTCCGCTCCAAGTCCTCGGCCCGCCTGCGGCGGGCCTGTGGGCTTTCCGCTACAATCCCTTGCGCGCGCACCAGCGGCAGCGCAAAATTGCTTCGCAATTTTGCCACCAGCAAGGACGCATGGGCGAGCAGCGAATTTGCATACGCAAATTCGCCTCCCCCCTCTTGCGCACCCAGGGTTTTCCCGGATATTGAACAGGCTCTAAGAAGTTTTCATTCACCTTACTCTGGAATCTGGGCCAGTCCGCTATTCTTTTACTTTTTCGACTTTACGGTAAATCTCTGAAATTCGTGTAATCCGGCTGCTACGGTAAGGCCGAAGCCGCTTTTTCCACCGCGCGGCGCAGCGCGGGCGGCGGGTTTTTATCAAAAAAAGCCAGGCTTATTTTGCCCGCCGCGCGTTTCCATGTTCCCGCCGCTCTGCCTGCCCGCAGAATAACGGGATGGAAAATGCCGTTACTTGAAACCGCCCGGCTGTAGCTGGCTTCCGGCAGAACGGCGCTTCTGTCACGGTAGCTGATGATATACTCGTCGAAGGCGGGAAGAAGGTGGACAAGGTTCGCGGGCAGTCTGCGCACCTCAAGACCTTTGGGGAAAAACAGGGTAAGGCCGCCTGTCTCCCGCGCGGTAAAGTCTCCGGCCTCCTGCAACGCGTCAGCCGCCTTCCGCGCCGTACCTCCGGGCAGCCCCGACCACCAGCTAAAATCCCCGGCTGTCGCGGGGCCGCGGCTCGCGAAGTAGCGCCGGGCCAGAAGTACCGCCGCTGTTTTTGCATCATAGCGCTGTGCGTCCGGCGCGCGTTCGGCAAGGAGCGCCCAGGTTTGTTTTTTTCCGCGCGGAATACCGGAACAGATGAGTGCTTCGAGTTCCGCGCGCATAAGGATGTGAGCCAGCCGGTAATTATCCGTGGCGATCCCCGCCTCTTCAAGCCGCCGGGCCAGTTCCTCTTTTGTTAAATGCGTGCCGTTTTTCAGCGCGGCTTCAAGTATGAGTCCGGTTTTGTCAAAGGTTTTTTCGTCAAGGCCCAGCTTTCTGTCCCGCGAACGGGTCTGCCCCATGATGCGGGGGGCACTTAAGGCCAGCATCCAGCGGATATCCGCGGCTGCCACAAAGTGCCAGGTGGGGCGAAGGACGTGGGTACGCAGGATTTCCCCCGCGCGGAAAGCCTTTTCCACAGCGCCGCCGCCTTCCCCGCTTCGCAGGGCAAGGGCCAGCCTTGCCATGGGATAATCCTGGGCCTGTACCGCGCCCATCCGCCTGAGGGCTTCGGCGGGCGTCCGTTCGCGCGGGGGAAGGAGGAGCTGCGCTTCCAGCCGCATGGCGGGGATTGTGTTCATTGGTATAAAAAATAGATGAACAGCCGGAACCTGTCAATCACGCTGATAAAAAACCGGAATTTTTACCCTTAAAGGCAAATTTTAACCGCGAAGCCGAAAAAGTTGAGGAGGGAGAGTTAAAATATTCCATTTTTTATACTTATTTTACTTCCGCGACTTCGTGGTTGTATTTTTTGCCGGTACTTTTTAATATGTGAAACACAAAAACGTGCCTGGCACCTTTTGAAGACCGCCGTCAGGCGGCCCGGCGCTGGTGCGTCGGCAGCCGGCTGGTGATAAAGACGTGCACTCCGCGCATGGTGGCACATCACGCAATTTTGTGAGAAAAAAATTGCGGCCGCCGGGTTATCCGCGCATAATTGCCGCTGGCAATTCCGTGGCCTATCTCTGAGCTGCCGATCGCGCCAGGGATTGAAGCGGAAAGCCCACAGGAAGCGCATTGGCGCTTCCGAGGACTTGGAGCGGAAAGCCCGGTTTTTGGCGCGGAGCGCCAAAAAGGCGCCAAAATGACTGGAAAAAGTACCCGCGGGAACTCTCTGCCGCTCCTTGACCAATATCAGCAGGGTGTATATAATTATTAAAATAAACAGAGTGGAGGGATGCCGATGCAGTTGCAGATATGGCTTTTAATTATCCTTCCTCTTGGTGGTTTCTTTCTAGGTTTGG
>JAISAF010000384.1 GCA_031266855.1 Spirochaetales bacterium | reverse complement strand
GTAATGCACGATCCGGTACTGGAAAGACTTAGCGGTTTTCAAATCCCTGCAATGAAGCGCAAAAAGCCCGCTGGGGTGGCAGCCGGTGGTGATAAAGACAAGTACAGCGCGTTACGCGCTGTACTTGGTGGCAGACCTCACAATTTTGCCCCAGCAAAATTGCGACCGGCGGGTCGCGGGCAGCTAATTGCCGAAGGCAATTAGCTGCCCCGGAATTGCTCTGGCAATTCCGGGAACTGGTTTTGAGCTGCCATGCGCAAGGGATTCCGGGGGCGCTACAGCGCCCACTACAATCCATACCTATCGGAAAGCGACCGTCTTCGGGCGCATTGTAGCGGAAAGCCCACAGGATTTGCATAGGCAAATCCGAGGACTTGGAGCGGAAAGCCCGGTTTTTGGGCCGCCAGGGGCGGCCCAAAAATGCGCCCTGATCTTCACTCTGTCCGGCTTCTTGATTTTTTTTCCGGTATCTCCTACAATTATTATAGGAAAAAGACGAATGGAAAATACTTCTGAAACGGTTTGCGGCTGCCAGAAAAAGCTGAGTCTTGAGACCCGTCTTGTTCACGGGGCTACGCCTTTTGATCCTTCTACCGGCGCTATCAGTACGCCAATTTATCAGAGCGCGACGTTCCGGCATCCGGGTTTGTATGAATCGACGGGGTTTGATTATTCGCGGGTTATTAATCCGACGCGGGAGGAACTGGAGCGCACGCTGGCGCTTGTTGAGAACGGCCGGCATGGGCTTGCTTTCGCCACTGGTATGGGGGCGATATCGTGCCTGATAAAACTTTACCGGCCCGGGGATCACTTTATTGTTTCCGAGGATTTGTACGGGGGCACGTACCGCCTGTTTCAGGAGTATTACCGGCTGTATGGTTTTTCTTTTTCATATACCGACACAAGCGATTTTGGCAAAACCGAGGCGGCGCTGCGTCCTGAAACCAGGGCGCTTTTTATTGAAAGCCCCTCAAATCCCATGATGAAAGTTACGGATATCCGCGGCTGCGCGCGGCTTATTCACGCGAAGGGCGGACACCTTATCGTTGACAATACGTTCCTGTCGCCGTATTTTCAGAACCCGCTGGATTTGGGGGCGGATATTGTCGTTCATTCGGGGACGAAGTATCTGGCGGGGCATAACGATACGCTTGCGGGTTTTCTGGTACACTCGCGGGATGAGCTTGAGGAGGAGCTGCGGAATATACAGAAAAGCGAGGGCGCCACGCTTTCGCCTTTTGATTCCTGGCTTGTTCTGCGGGGCCTGAAAACCCTCGCGCTGAGGATGGAGCGCCACCAGTCGAACGCGCTGAAAATCGCTTCCTGGCTGCGGGAGCATCCCCGTGTCGAAAAAGTTTTTTTTACGGGTTTTCCCGATCATCCGCAGTACGACCTGAGCAGGGACCAGGCGCGGGGCTTCGGAGGCATGATTTCCTTTTACCTGAAAAATCCCGCCGACGCTCCGGTCCTTCTGAAAAACGTTTCGCTTATTCTTTTCGCCGAAAGCCTCGGAGGAACCGAATCGCTTCTGACCTATCCGGTAGTGCAGACGCACAGCGCCATCCCCGAACAGATGCGCCTTTCCGCGGGAGTCGATGAGCGGCTTATGAGGCTGTCGGCAGGCATCGAAAATCCTGATGACCTTATAAATGATCTTCAGATGGCCTTTCACTCATGCGGGTAAATATGATATACTCCCCGCGCATAAAAAAACTTTCATAGGGGTAGGCATGAGAATTTCAACAAAAGGACGATACTCGCTGGAAGCTCTTTTATATCTGGCGCTCCTTCCACAGGATGAGTACACAAGCGTCCGCGACATTGCCCAGTACACGGGAATTTCCGACGGCTATCTTGAACAGCTTTTTATTCCCCTCAAAAAAGCGGGAATCATCAACTCCTCGCGGGGCCCCAGCGGGGGCTACCTTCCCGGCAGGAAACTGAAAAACATATCCGTAGGCGACGTTCTGCGCGCGGTAGAAGGCCCGCTGGAACCCGTGGCCTGCCTTGAATCGGAAAGCTGCCCAAACGAATCCTGGTGCCTCAGCCGCCACACCTGGGGCGAACTATACAGAACAGTCGCGGACTATGTGAACTCCCTCAGTCTCGCCGATCTGACGGAAATCTACCGCACCATAGACGGCCCGGAGTATATTATATGAAAATATCCACACGGGGACGCTACGGCACGCGCCTTCTCATTGATCTGGCCCAGCACATCAGCGAACCCCACGTAGCCCTCGCCGCGGCAGCCGAACGGCAAAACATCTCGGTACGTTACCTTGAGCAGGTCGCCGTTCTCCTGCGCCGCGCGGGCTTTATCCGCTCAGTAAAAGGCGCATCCGGCGGCTATGCCCTGGCCATGGCCCCGGAAAATATTGTCATCGGCGACGTACTGCGGATTCTCGAAGGCGATATGCTGGTTGTCGATCCCCCCGACCCGGACACGCCCGAAACACGGCTCCAGCGCTGCATACGCATCGCGGTCTTTGAACACCTCAATGAACGCATCGCCAAAGTCATCGACGGGCAAACCCTTGCCTCGCTCATAGGAACAAGCGACCCGGACGAAGCGTATATGTACTACATTTAATTTGAGCGCATTCCACAGCACAGGGCGCATTTTTTGCGGCTAACGCCGCAAAAAACCGGGCTTTCCGGGACTCCGCTGCCGCTCCGGCCCCGCCTGCGGCGTGGCTGCTTGCGCATCCCTCCAATCCCTTGCGCCGCCCAGCGGGTAAAACCGGCGGGTAAACGCAGGCCCGCGTATTTTTGCACAGCAAAAATCCGCGTCCGCTACCAGGCTTACAGCTACCCATTACGCGTG
>JAISAF010000372.1 GCA_031266855.1 Spirochaetales bacterium | reverse complement strand
ACATCTTCAAGTGAACGCTTCGATTTTATTGCTTCCAATATACCTTCGGAAAATTTTATCCAACCGTTTATATGTCCTATAACATCCCTGGCATTCCAATTTGAAAAACCCGTTTCAAGCATATTTTCATTTTTATAATATTCACAAAAATATATAATTTTATTGGATATATAATCCCCTAATTCAAAAATGGTTCTTTTGTCCATAAAATCCTCCTGTTATATTTATTTTACACAATGTTTTTATTTTGTCAATATCTTGTCCGATTCTTTTCAAGAAAATGCCGCATACCGTTCCGGCCGTCAAACGTGGCGTAAACAGTTTTTGTTATATAACGCCCCCTGTACCCCCTAACTCTGGAACCTGAGCCATTTTTATACTATCTTGAAAAAAATGTTTCCAGCTTAAATAATAAAAATACTTCATAAATCAAATTCAAAAATTCATTTGTTCCTCTATTATTCTTTTCATAACCTGGTGTCCATAATTCAATGCGTATATTATTTTGAAATGTTCCTATTGTTATATAAAATGTTTCCCCGTCAAGGCCATGAATATCTTTGCTATTATCAATAATTTCACTATAATTAATATTGATAAATTTATTATAAAGATTTTTAAAATATATCTCCGTTATTTCCATCTCTGTTTCCATATTTGTATATTCATACCCGGTTTTATCTTCCATTTGCGATGTTTTAACAAATATTTTATTTTTAGTAATTCTTAATATAATTGAATTATATGGTATCCTTCTGCTATGATGATATTCAATAATAATTTCCCTGAAATCCTGTGCATAAAGCAATGAGGAAAAAAGAAATAAAATAATAATAAATATTTTCTTAAAACCCAATTTTTGTTTCTTCCATAATATTCAAAACACTTATTTACATAAGTATATAATATTTTCATTTTATGTCAACCTTTTAGATAATATTTATACAAATTTTTTGCCCTAATGTCACATAACCTGATATAAAAGCCGTTCATGCCATTTACTATCGAAGTCATTTATATCGCAATTTGAGGCGTTAAAAAGAAGTGATGCCTTAATCACCGTCCTTTTCAGGGCTTTGCGGCGGGCTGCACAGGTATAGCGATAGCGCCGGGTCATCCGGGCTGGTTCCAGGCCGCGTCAGGGATTGGAGCGGAAAGCCCACAGGATTTGCATTGGCAAATCCGAGGACTTGGAGCGGAAAGCCCGGTTCCGGGGCCGCTATAGCGGCCCCGGAAGGCGCCATAATGATCGCGGAAATCCTGAAAACCGGAGGATGTTTTTACTTGTGAATTATTCCGCTTTGTGGTAGGCTGAGCGGGATCTTGCCGTGAGGAGTCGCTATGCGGGAATCGGATGACAGGTCATTGATGGGGGAGGGTTCTTCTTCGCCGGATGCGCGGGGCGGGGAGAATTATCTTATTTTTACAATTTCGGATATTCTGTATGGTTTTCCGTCCCGGTTGATTGGGGAGGTCGCGATTTTTGATGCGGTTTATCCGCTGCCGCTGCTTCCTGAGTATATGCCGGGAATTATTAATCGGTATTCGACGCCGTATGCGCTTATTGATGTGGGGCTTCTTTTGGGGAGGGGCGCGACGCTGCGTTCAAAGGTTCTGGTTTTGAAGGAGGCGGTTGAGCGGGCGGCTTTTCTGATTGACGATGTGCTTGATATGGTGGATGTCGCGGAGGGGGAGCTTCTGCGGGTTGAGCAGGAGGCTGGGGGCGCGGATCGGGCGGATGTTATTGCGGCTTCTTTTTCCTGGAACAAGCAGGATGTGCTGGCGCTGGATGTGGGCCGGATTCTTGAGCGGGCGGCGCGTGAGGCCGGGAGTTAGGCGCATGAGGTTTTTTGTGTGCGCTGCCGGGACTGTTGACAGGGCTGTGTATCTGGGGATTCCGGTGGAGGCTGTGGAGGCTCTTATGGTGTACGGCGGGGAGGCGCGGGGGGCGGTGCTGCGGGAGCGGGGCGCGGATGGTTCGGGCGGCGATACGTATTTTTCCCTGCCGCGGTTTTTTCATGCGGGGGAGGGGATACTGCGGTACGGGATTATACTGAAAAACCGCGATTCCCGTGCCGCGCATGATTCCGCCGCTGCGCGTGGTTCCGTCGGCCGGAATATTCTTCTTGTGCCGGTGGTTGAGCGGGAAGCGGATTTTTCCGATGGGGAGATTCACAGGCTGCCGGGCATACTTGCCGGGGCGGGGGCGGTTTTTATTACGGGGATTCGTTTTGATGATGGGGGTATGACGCTTTTTATTGATCCGCTGCTGCTTGTCGAAACCATGCTGAAACAGGAGGCGCCGGTGTGATAAAGACTTTGATTGTCGATGATAGTCCTGTTGTACGTTCTATCCTGCGGGATTTTCTGGAGAGCGACAGGGATTTTCAAATTATCGGCGAGGCGGAGAACGGGAAAGAGGGTGTGGAAAAGGCTCTGGCTTTGAATCCCTGCCTGATTACTATGGATATTGAGATGCCGGTAATGAACGGCCTTGAGGCGATTGCCGAGATTAAGAAGGCTATGGGTACTCCGATTGTGGTGATAAGCACGCACGATACGGCGAAAATGGCTTACGAGGCTACGGTAAAGGGCGCTTTGGAATTTTATGCTAAGGATATTTTTACTTCCCGCATGACTCCGGCGATACGCGATACTGTTTTGAATACGCTCAAGCATATTTCGGGAATCACGGGGCGGCTTCCGGCGGAGCTGTCCCGCCCCGCGGCTCCGGCGCGGGCTGTGGAACACCGCAGGATAGATGTGGTGGTAATCGCGGCTTCGACAGGCGGGCCAAAGGCCCTGAGCGTTTTCTGCGCGGCTCTTCCGGCGGAGTTTCCCGTGCCTGTTATTCTGGTGCAGCATAACAGTTCGGGTTTTGACAAGGGGTTTGTTCAATGGCTGGGCGGCTATACGCCGCTGGATGTACGGCTCGCGCAGACAGGGGAAATGCCGGAGAAGGGAAAGCTGTATGTCGCGCCGACAGACCGGCATCTGCGCGTCGGGGCGGAAGGCTTGTCATTTGATGACGGGGAGCCGGAACATAATCAGAAGCCCGCGGCGGATGTGCTGTTCAGGAGTGCGGCGCGGATGTACGGCGGGGCGGTGATTTCCGTAGTGCTTACCGGAATGGGGGCGGACGGGGCGGAAGGGACGCGGCGCGTCAAACAGGCCGGGGGCATTACCATTGCCCAGGACGAGGAAAGTTCGCTGATCTATGGTATGCCCAAGGCGGCTGTTGATACGGGCTGTGTCGATATGGAGCTTCCCCTGGACAGAATTCCCAGCCGGCTTGTGGCGCTTACACGGGCCTGATGCGGAGGTTTGAATGTCTCTGGAAAAAAAACCGGCGGACGCCGCGGCCCTGACTCCAACCCCGGCCTCAGTTCCGGCCCTGTCCCCGGCAGACGCGGATAGGCCGGCAACGGCGGACGCCGCGGCCACGGCAGACAGTCCGGCGCTGGGTTTTCTGTACCAGCGCGCGCAGCGGATATTGGGGATACGCCCCGCTATGGAAGACCTTGCCAGACTTCGGGCCTGCCTGGAGGAACGCTACGGGGTTTCCTGCTGCGAAGATGCCGCTTTTTGCGAAAGGCTTTTTTCCACCACGGAAGACCTCGCCATGCTTGCCCGTTTTTTGACCGTCAACGAGACATATTTTTTCCGCGAGCCGGTACACTTTCGCCTTCTGGCACGGCATTTTCTTCCCCGGCTGGCGAAACTGCGGCGGCCTGTTCGTGTTTGTTCCGCGGCTACTTCTTCGGGCTGCGAAGCGTACAGCCTGGCTATGGTTCTGGATTTTTATTCCAGGGAACGCGGGCTAAGCGGCGGGGAAAACGGGACGCCTTTTGTTTTCGAAATTGACGCCTTTGATGTAAACCCCGATATGATAGAAATTGCCCGCGCGGGGCGCTATACGGACAATGCTTTCCGGGAAGATGGATCCGGGTGGAAATTCCTCAGCGAGCTGTACTTGAAGAAGGACGGGCAGGGCTACCGCGTTTCGGACCTGCTGCGGGGCAGGATCAATTTTTTTACCCACAATGTTATGAACGGTCTGTGCGGAATCTACGATATTATTTTCTTTCGGAATGCCCTGATTTATTTTTCACCGGAAAACCGGGCTAAAATTTTTTCCATTATGGCTGGGGCCTTACACGAAGGCGGCGTTTTTATTCCGGGAGTTTCCGAAACACCGTCCGTGGAACATCCGCTGCTTGAAAGCAGGCAGCTTATGGACGCGTTTTACTTTAAAAAGCGAAACCGCGCGGCGGCGGCGGAAGACCTGAAAGGGGCGGAACCTGCCCGGGCCTCCGTCTCCGCGACGGCAACGACGACGGCGACGGCGGCAGCGGCGACGCCCGCGCGGGCGCTTCCTGTGCCGGAAACCAGCCCCCAGCCCGTGCCCGCATCCAGGGAGGCGCCCCGGACGGAATCTTCTTCTCAAACGGGGAAGACTCCTTTGAAAAAGCCGGAACGTTTTCCTCCGGTTGAAGCGCGGGCAGTGGAAACCCTGCTTGAAGGAGAGGAAGGGCTGGCGGAAAAAGTTCTGGCCAGTCTGCGGGAAGCGGCGGCGGGCGCGGAAAACGGCGGCGCGGCGCGGGGGCCTTCGGTAAACGGGCTTGCGGCGGCGGTCATTGCCTTTCTGGGCGCGGAGGACACCGGGGCCGCGGACACCGCGCTTGCGGCGCTTGAAGAAAAAAGCGGCTGCGCGGCCACGGCCTTTCTGCGGGGCGAGTATCACTACCACAGGGGCGAATCCGGTGCGGCGGAAGCCAGCTACCAGGAGGCGGCAGGCAGGGACAGCGCTTTCTGGCCCGCCTTCTACCGGCTCAGTTTTTTGGCGGCGGGAAGCAATCAGACACGCGGCGAATACAAAATCAGGAAGGCGCTGGAAAGTATCGGCAAAGGCGAAAACCTTCACTATGAAGTTTTCATTGGAGGATTTTCTCCCGACTATTACCGGCGTATACTGGAACGAAAAGCCGCCGGGGAAACTGAATCTTTGAAAACAGGGAAGGATCGGGAAATATGACCGGGTTATTCCGGTGTTCGGAAATTTGGGCGCCTTTCCGGCGCGAAGCGCCGGAAAACGGGCTTTCCGCTGCAATTCCTCGGAAAGCGCCAGAGGCGCTTTCCTGCGGGATTTCCGCTGCAATCCCTGGCGCGCGCTCCAGCGGCAATTCTGCGTGTACAATCAGGCGGTCGCTTATCGGCTCTTCGACCTTTGTACACGGCATAGACTTTTTTGAGCCTCTCGCCCGTGTTGCTGGTAAAATCACACGCTTTCGCGTGCGTTTGTTTGGGCGTGATAGGTATGGATTGTAGTGGGCGCTGTCGCGCCCCCAGAATCCCTGGCGCGCGCCCAAAGGCTTTCCGCACACATGCGAACACTTTGCATTCTCATATGTGCGGAAATTTATTTTGCGCATAACGTTCTGATTCTGTATGCGGATGTTTGTTCACCTCGTTATGCGAAGTTGAACTATTTTACAATATCATCTTCCTGATTATTACTTTCATCATTAATTTTGTTTCTTAAATCAATGATTGGTTTTATATTTCTAATTCTTTCAACAGCATTTATAGAAAAATTTGCATCATTATCGTTTACCTCGTATTTATGCGGGTAACGGATGTCGTTGGCAAATCTATTGAGAAAATCACACAAAGTAGCTATATTATTAAATTCATTATCTTTTTCCATACACAATTTATTCAAAAATAACAGATTATGGGTCTTCTCCGGCATAATATCCTGACAGGTCAAGTAAGCCTTCAAGTATTTTTCTGTTGCCTGCGCGCAATGGTAGCATACGATCTCGTAAACTTTACGAGCGCCTTCGTTCAATATTTGAGCGGAATATAGATCATTATCGGCAAGTTGTATCCATTCCAAAACATCTTCAATTTCCATAAATAATTTTTCCTTTCTGGGAAATAGTTTTTTCAAATATATTTTTTACTTTTCGCGTGTTAAAAGTACTTTCCCTGCCAAACAATAAATCAATAAAATATATTTCTTTTTCCCGTAAGTCTCCAACAATTTTCGCATATAACTCTGAAAAATTATTTATACTATCCGGTGTTACAACATAAATATCTATATCGCTTTTTTCCGTCGGATTACCGTAAGCGTAGGAACCAAAAAGATAGATAGACCTTGCCGGTACAAATTTGAGAACCGATTCCTCTATATCATTCAATTTATCCGCAAAAGCTTTCATAATCCTATTATAAACCATCACAATCTTTTTGTCAAATGCACCCGAGGGGAGGACAAGCCGCACCGGATTCTATTACAGGAATGAAGCGAGAGGGATGACTATGGCAAAACCGCAGCCCGCAGACGCATACAGTCCCGCCCGAGACTGCCGTAGCGAAATGCGGACGGGGCCGTTATTTTATTATTTCATCATAGTTTACTTTTTCTTTTGTGTCTAAATTTATTTTCCAATTCGTGTCATGTATTGAAAAAATGTTTTAGGATATGCAAACTGCTTTTGGTTTATTTGCGTATAACATTCCGGCTGTGTGCGCGGTTTTTATTCATCATTTTTTTAGTTATTATTCTAATCATGGAATGTAAAATCCTCAAATACTATTTCCCCGTCTTCTATTTCATATAATCCGGTTTCAAGTCTTTCGCATATTATTTTTAACCATTCTTCATACGTTTCCGCTATTATTTTATCCGCCGGATTGTCGTCATGCGGCCTGAAAAATATTTGCCCCACTCTTCCTTTTTCAGCGGGGTCAAAATCCATTATCAATCCATCACTATTTGATTCGGTAATTTTTAACCACTTGTTATTATAAATATAATAGTTTTTAATATACTTACATTCGTCAGGTTTTATAAAATCTATAATTTCATTTTCAAATAAACCGCAAAACATTTTATAATCTTTAACCATTTCATGTACAGACAATAATTTTTGATAATCTATAAATGTGATTATACCGTTATTCTCGTCCTGTCCATTATGTATTAACAACGATTCCTTAAACGCGTCCGGCAGCTTTACGTTTGCTATATTTTCAAGATTATTTATTTCTTTTTCATCTGCCGGTCCTAATAATGAATTATAAATTGCGTTATTATTTTTTATGAGGAAATTATCTATTGTTTTCCAATAATATCCAATTTCAGACATAATCTTTACTGCTTTCCTTCTATTTATTTTTTGTCTTCATGTATTTTTATCTTTATATTTTTTATCTTAAATCCTAATTTTATAATTCTTTGTATAATACATCCCTGTCTTTCTTTGGGAATATTTGAATTATGTTTATTAAAATATTTTAATTCACTTCTGCCAGGCAATAGTAAATTCTCACTGTCCATTTTCCATTTCCTTCCAATATTTAAACCATTATTTTATAGTTTTATTCTTTAGTCAAGTCTTTTTCTGTACATATTTTTTTGCTATAGAATTTTCAACTACTATCACCTTCATGCTCAGGGCCAGAACTACCAATGTCTGCCCCTGCGATAACCTGACTTGACCTACAATTCCAGGAAATGCTTATCACAAAAAATTACCACGAAGTCGAAGAAGTAAAGAATAAAAGGAACTATTGTATCCCCGGAACAGGAAAGAATAGTTAAAACTAAGGTTTCAAAACAGCTTCTTTAATGACAAAAAAATTTCTTAAGGACTTGCGCCAGTAAGTCTTAAAGCCTGTTCAATATCTTAAAAACCCCTGGGCACGCCAAGGAGATTGTAGCGAAAATCCTGGGATGAGCGCATTGGCGCTCATCCCAGGCTGAACAGTTACATTCGGGGTTCTTCCGTCAGGTTTTTTATCCAGGCAGCCAGGTCTTTTTCTCTGATTTTCTTCCGGCATACATACATCTCAGTTTCAGTACAGTCGGCTGGCGGCCACCGCGCAAACGTATCAAGCCGCTTTTCGCTGTCTTTTTTTATAATTATTGTATACGCAAAGTTTTCTTTCCTGATAAATATATGGACGCCATTTACTACAAGATACAAAGATCCTTTTATATATATCAGTTTCAGTTTATCAATTACCTCATCGAGTTCCGTTTCGGAAATTTCAATTATGTTTTTTAATTTATCTCTTCGGGGATTGTGGTGTTCCAGTAAATATTCTGAAAAACAATTATTATTCGAAAATTCCATAATCTGGATTCTCAAATTACCTGAATCTGTCTTTTCTACAAGATAGTCATCATCCGCGATATAAATCCTATCAGAATGAACATCTATTACATTCCGCCCATGCGCGAGCCGGTTTAACAATTTCCTGTACTTGATCGCCCTGTCGTATTCATTTATATCATCATTTCCTTTTTTTATGCATAAATACACCAGTATAGAGATGCCGTAAACAGGAATGATAAGCGTTGCCAGGTGCCATACATGCATATCCAAATCATACAATCGCCTTGCCGTCAGTTTCAGGAATTGATAAAATAACAAAAACAGTATTACAGAAAGCAGAAACGCAATGACCGGCTTCCGTATAAAACTAAAGAAGACGCCCAGCAGCAGGACGCACATGAGTCCTGTATACACGAGTATGCAGACTTTTGTAAGATATTCAAATCTGGCGCAACGGCCTTTTGCCCGCCGCATCGCGGCGCCGTAGATTATTATAAACACTATCGCGTCCACGAGGCTCATGGGGGATACGGTATCATATAGCGAGGGTTCCGTATAGGCAGGCTCGCGGGTAAGAGGCGTGCGTTCAGAAGTTTTTTCCAGTTGTTGAACTGGTTCTAAGGTGAATTGATGATGAGCCTGTCTATTTTTGCCATTGCTAATGATCCCCCAGGCGAATTTCAATAAGCTTCCGTTCCCGTTCCAGCTCCTTTTTCAATTCTTCTTCAGTGGGGAGATAGAGCATATATTTAGAAGCAAACAGGTGGTCATTGTCTGACAGCACCGAATACTTTACCATGGTGTCATTTTTCTCAGAACACAGAACAATACCAATAGTGGGATTATCGTCGGCCCGTTTAATGTTTTCCTCAAAATAACGGACGTAAAAATCAATCTGTCCAATATCCTGATAATTCAACTTGCCGGTTTTAAGATCGATTACGACAAAGCATTTGAGAATGTAATTGTAAAAAACAAGGTCTATATAATAATGGTCACCGTCAATGGTTATGCGCTTCTGACGAGCGACAAAGGAAAAGCCTTTTCCTAATTCCAAAAGGAATTCCTGAAGATTGTCGATGATTGCTTGTTCGAGTTCGCTTTCGTGGTAATTTTTGTTTTCTTTCAGATCCAGGAATTCCAGAATATAGGGGTCTTTCAGGATATAATCCGGGTCTGTTTTCGGTTCCGTCTTTTGAATTTCGTTTTTTACCGATTCCCTGCCGTCTTTCCGGGTTGCCAGGATGCGTTCATAGTAAAACGTGGTTACTTGCCGTTCAAGCTGCCGGGAACTCCAGTTACATTCAGCACATTCATTTAGATAAAATTCCCTCCGGGGCAGATCGTTTATTTTCATCAAGAGCCGATAGTGAGACCAGCTTAATTTGTGCCGCAGTGTGGCACGGATTGGAAATGTCTGATAAAACTGGCGCATCCGTCTGAGGCTGCTTTCATCAAAGCCCTTACCGAATTCCCCAGTTAAGCGTTCAGACAGGTATTTCAATAATTGTGCCCCGTATTCCGCTCTTGCACTGTTGTTCTGGGCTTCCATGATATGGCGGCCTATATCCCAATAGGCTTCTACCATGGTCTGATTGACAGCGGAGTAGACTTTCCGCCGCGCGGCAACAAGAGTTGCGCGGATGCTGTCATAAACGGCGGTACCCGCAAGGCTTATCTCATTCTCCATTATTTTTCCCGTACCGGAATAATTTTCAGGCTTTCTATGCTCCAGTTATCAACAATCTTGACGGCTATTAGGGTATTGTCTTTAACTGCGAAGGGCAGGGATTCAAGGCCGTAAAACTCTATCGTGTTATTGTGGCGTTTTGCCCGTTCCGCGCCGGATTCAAAGAGCCAGCCCCGGGGGCCTGTATAGTCATCGCCCATTGTTTGAACGGAACGGATTATTTTGTGAGGTTTTATGGATTCGTATATATGGATTGAGGATGTAGGAACGGTAAAGGAAGTTTTGCCCATCCATTGCAGGGATGGGTCTATGCGGGGGTCATACTCGTATTTTTCTTCGGGGCTTACCGCCATGTCGTATTGAGCCATGCCTACAGGGGGAATATTGGCCCGGTCGTATTCGGGATAAGTGGAGGCGTCTATGTCCTTAAGGCGATTAGTGCCGATGACAGGTTTTTTAGGCTTGGGCATAATCTATTCTCCTTATATATAAAATCAAAAAGGGATATCGGACTCCGCATATCTTTCAATGCTATCAAACCGATTATATAGATTCATTGTAATAACTCTTAGTTTCTCATTGCTACAGGTTTTAAGAAGGTCTATAAAATTCTTGAGTTCCCCTACGCTCATTGTATTATTCTTATCGCAATAATAACTCCCATTCAAAAAAACACGAATGATACTCACAGGGTTCTTGATATCTGATTCAAGCATATTTTTTTGATAAACTTCTTCTAAACGCTGTATAATATTTTCAAAATTGTTGTATGTTGATTTATCTCCAATACTGGTAATGATCCTGGTAATTGAGTCTGCAAAATATCTATAGTCTTTTTTTTCCTGGTCATCAAAAAAATCTAATACTCTGCTTTTCTTTGATAAATTATTCTCTAATAAAATGAATGAACCAAGCCTGTTTTGAGGATTCTTTTCAACCATCATCTGTAAATCAGAATAATATAAGAAATTCTCTATTTGATTTTGCTGAAGCAAATATTCAAATAATTTACCTACAAAATACACTTCAGTATCTTTCCCGTATTTTTCAATGGAAAATTCGTCGGGAATATCACACCACCAGGTTAGGCTGATGCTTTTGTCGGTATCATCCGGGAAGAATATTTTTTTTCCAAAACCGAAATCAATTATCTTTACAATCCCGTCTTTTGTTATCAAAATATTAGTATCACGAATATCACGGTGTAAAATATTATGTTCTTCTAAATATTTAAAGCCATTGATTGTTTGTTCAAAGATACTGTTAATTTTTTCAGGATTTTTAGAAATAAAACTTGATATTGTTTCTCCATCGATATGTTCCATCAATAAATACCCGGTATATCTTTCAGGATATAGATAATAATTATAGACACGAACAATATTTGGATGCGAAATTTCGTGCAGTAATTTTATTTCTGTAAGAAAGTTATTGAAATATTCTTTTGGATTAATACCCTTTATGGGAAGATATTTTTTACAGACATATTCTTTATCTATTAATTCATCCTTCAAAAGAACTGTAATGGCTGTTCCGCCACGCCCTATATTTCTAATTAGCTTGTAATCCTTTTTCCGTAGAAATTCCACTATTTTCTCGTCCATACACCCCGCCTTTGCAACCTTAATCTCAATTTTATACCCTATGATAACACGCCACTACCCGCCCCGCAAGCCCCGGCGAAAACTCACCAGGAAGCGGCATGGGCGTTTCCGGGGAGTTGGGTGTACCATTCGGCCTGAAAGAATACCTTCAACATTGCGTAGCAATTTTGAAGGTATTGCGTTTAGCGCACGTGTTAGCCGCTGGTGCGCGCGCAAGGGATTGTAGCGGAAAGCCCACAGGATTTGCATTGGCAAATCCGAGGACTTGGAGCGGAAAGCCCGGTTTTTTTGGACGGGCGCAGCGCGTCCAAAAAAATGCGCCAAAAGACGGCCTGGCGCGTTTTTATTTTAGAGTTCACATACCACGTCGCCGATTGAGACGGGTTTTTCCGAATACAGGCCGTGGAAATCGCTGCCGCCGGTAAGAAAGAGGCCGTAGCGTCCGGCTTTTTCCTGAACCTGCTGTATCCTGTGGGGTGTTTGTGTTGGATGCCGGTATTCAATTCCGGCGAGGCCCCATTCCACAAGTTTGGGAAGGAGGGGCAGGGAGTCGTACTGGAAGGGGTGGGCCAGAACAGCTTTGCCTCCGCAGTCCTGTATCAGCCGCAGGGCTTCCCGCACAGGCATATAGGAACTTTTCGTTGTGGCAAGTCCCTGCGGGCCAAAGAGCCTGGTGTAAAGGGCACCGTAAATCGTTTCTGTATAGCCCCGATCGGCCAGGGCATGCATAATATGCTGCCGGTAGAGAATGCCCTGTTTCCCTGTGTAGGCCCTCATGTCCGCCCGGTCAATAAGATAGTCCGCCCGCCGGATTTTATCTATCGCTTTCAGGTTGGCCTGGCCGCGCTCTTTAAGATAGGGAAGGCAGGCCCGGTTCACGCTGAGGGAATCCCTGATTTCATATCCCAGAATATGGACTTTCTTTCCATTGGCAGGATCAAAGGCGGATATTTCAATGCCCGGTATAATCCGAAGGCCCTGTTTCCAGCCTTCCTCCCGCGCTTCTTCCTGCCCCGCCAGGGTATCGTGGTCGGTAATGGAAATGGCGTTCAGCCCGCGGCGTTTCGCTATCTTTACAATCAGGGCTATAGGCAGGGAGCCGTCGGACCAGGAACTGTGAATGTGCATATCCGCTTTCATATATCCAGGCTATCCAGATTGCTATCCAGATTATCCGGGCTGCTGTCCGCGCCGCCCGCGCCATTCGCGCCGCCCGCGGTGTCCGTACTGCCCGCCCTGCCTGTAGCGCCCGCGCTGTCCGCGCCAGCCGCATTGCCCGCGGCGCGTTCCGCCAGATCATAGCGGGCGTCAGCCAGGGCAAGCAGGGTGTCGCGGTCGTGAAAAACCCCTATCATCGCCGTGCCCCCGGCTTTCAGGGCCTGTATCATATTTATAACCCGTTCCTTGTGCCCCGCGTCAAGGGACGCGGTAGGTTCGTCCAGAAGCAGCAGACGGGGTTTGGTGATGATCGCGTGTACGATATTCAGCCGTTGTTTTTCCCCGCCCGAAAAAGTGGACGGGTACATGTCCCAAAGGGTTTTGCCAAGTCCTACACGGGAAAGCATTTCCCGCGCCCGCTCAAGGGCCTGTACGCGGGGGACTCCCCGGACGCACAGCGGTTCTGTAAGAATTTCCAAAGCGGACACTCTGGGCAGGACATGAAAAAACTGGGACACATAGGCGATTTCCCCGCGCCGCAGGGCAAGAATTTCCCAATCGTTCGCGGCGGCAAGATCGATACAGGTTCCGTCCGCCAGCGTATACAGGATTTGCCCGGCGCTGGGAATATAGGTACGGTAAATACATTTCAGCAGAGAGCTTTTCCCCGTACCGGACGGCCCGCTTACAGCCAGAAGAGCGCCGGCCTGTGCCTGAAAACAGACATCCGCGAAACCCGGAATGATAAGGCCGCCCCGGATGTGCATGGTAAAGTTTTTTGTTAAACCCCGCACACTGATCACTACTGCCCCTCCGCAATTCATCCTGTCCGCTCCGCTACTCATCCTTCCCCTCCCCCGCGGTATTCAAGCTGCAAAACGGCCCGCCCGCCGATAAAACATTTTGACACCGCGGGGCGGCCCTGTACTATACGCACCACCAGAAGGTCGGCCTTCTTCCCCGCCTCCACGGAACCAAAATCCCTGTCCAGCCCCATAGCCTTCGCGGGGTTCAGCGTCAGCATCCGCACCGCTTCGGGCAGGGTAAGAAGCCCTTCCTCCTGAAGTTTGAAAGCCGAATGCAAAAGGGAGGCGGGGTAATAGTCGGAACACAGAATGTCGGCGCAGCCTTCCCGTATCGCCTCACGCGCGCACAGGTTCCCCGAATGGCTGCCGCCAAGCATGACGTTAGGCGCACCCACTACCACAGCGAGACCCCCGGCATGGGCCTTTTTCGCCACCTCAAGCTCAATAGGAAACTCCGAAATATTCACCCCGTATTCGTTTTTCATAAAAGCGAGCTTCTCCAGGGTATCGTCGTCATGCGAAGCCAGAGGTATTCCCTGTCCGTGGGCAATATCCGCCAGGCGCTTGAGCATCTCGTGGGTGGCTATAGGTTTCGTGCCGCTGACCGCCATAATTTCCTCCAGGGTTTTCCCGCTGCATTCGGCGTCCCAGCCCGTATAGGATTTCGCGAAAATTTCCAGATTCCGGTACTGCCCCTGACCGGGGGTGTGATCCATAAAGGAAAGTTCGTGAACCCGGCCCTCCTCAAGAAGCTTCACCAGATAATCGTAAATACCAAGATTATCGATCTCGTAGCGGGCATGAAAACGGTGGCGGATTAAATGGCTGCCGGTCTGGAAATCATGGATACAGGCAATCATCCGCTCCAGATTGTCCCGCGTACGGAAACTGTGTTTGTCCCCACGGCTATTCATCAGCGAAAGGGAATGAAAAATCATCGTAACACCGTGACCCACAAGCTGTTTTTCTGTCTCCCGCAAACTCGTCTCAAAATCCATCAGGCAGGTAGGCCGCGGCTGCACAATGCCCTCGATGTAGTCACAGTGAATATCGATAAAACCCGGCATAATGTAACCGCCCCGCGCGTCGAAATAAAGCATCTCCCCCTCCCGGCTGTTCAGCTCGTTCATCGGAACAATCGACGCAATCCTGTCCTCCCGGATAATAACAGCGTGGCCCGGAAAAAGCCCGCAGGGGCCTACCACAACACCATTAAAAATACATTTTTTCATGTAGGTTCCTTCTGCTCCAAAAAAATGAATATCACGTTTACTCCATTACAAAAAAATTTGGGCGCCTCCCCCGCGCGGCGCGGGGGCCGGGCTTTTCGCTCCAAGTCCTCGGATTTGCTCGTGCAAATCCTGTGGGCTTTCCGCTACAATCCCTGGCGCGGCGGCAGCTAATTGCCTGTGGCAATTAGCTGCCCATAACCCGTCGGTCGCAATTTTGAGTGGCAGCTCAAAATTGCGTTATGTGCCACCGTGCACAGCGCATAACGCGCTGTACACGTTTTTATCAACCACCCGGCTGCCGCCACCACGCTAACAGCCCACGGTTACGCTTGCAGGTGTGCCACTCGTCGTAGCGCATAACGCGCTACGCACATCCTTATCACCAGCCGACTGCCGAACGGCCGGGAAACCCGTGCGGTTTTTTGCTTTGGCAAAAAACCGCACACGGTACCCCCCGCGATTTTGCCGGGGCAAAATTGCGGGGTCTGCCACCTAGCGTAGCGCATAACACGCTACGCACATCTTTATCACCACACCACAGCCGCAAGCGTGGACGCTTGCTTTTCAGACGGCGCAGGCAGAGCCTACGCCGAGCGGAGTTGCGTTATGCGCCACCATGCATAGCGCATAATGAACTGTTACGCTTGCAGGTTTGCCTCCTTATACAGAATAAAGTTGCGCGTAGCGCAAAAAAGCCCGTGGGGCGCAAGGGATTGAAGCGGAAATCCTTTTTTGCCGTCTGCGGCAAAAAAGATTGAAGCGAAAAGCCCGGTTTGCGGCGTTTTACGCCGCAAATGCGCCAAAATTCTGATTTTTTTTCTGTTAATCATAAAAGCGAATTAACCAGCGTCTGGGTATAGATGTGCCGGGGGTCTTCCAGAATTTGATCGGTAATGCCCTGTTCGATGATGCGGCCATCCAGCATAACCACTGTGCGGCCGGCCAGCATCCGTACTACCGCCAGGTCGTGACTTACCACAATCATGGTAACGCCGAACTCCCGCTGAATCCGTTTGACCAGATCCAGGACCCGCGCCTGTACCGAAAGATCAAGCCCGGTTGTTACTTCGTCCAGAAGCAGAACCGGAGGATTGTTGGCAACGGCTTTCGCTATTTGCAGGCGCTGCTGCATCCCGCCGGAGAAGTTTACCGGAGGCTCCTTCAAGCGGCCCAGCGGGACCTCAATATGTTCCAGCAGAGTGCCTGTGCGGTTCATCATGGAGCGGACATTGCGGTTTCCCGCGGCGATGAGTTTTTCGGCCACATTCGCGCCCGCGGAAAAAAACATGCGCAGTCCCAGATGAGGGTTCTGGTAAACCATTCCCAAAAGATGGCTGCGGATGTATTTGCGCTGTTGCAGGCTGATGGAATAGATATTTGTTTTTCCGTCGTGGTAGCGGCCCAGATAGTACCCGCCCGCTGTGGGCTGGCTGTCCAGATACAGGGCTCTCATCAGGGTTGATTTGCCTGATCCGGATTCTCCTACCACGCCCAGGATTTCGCCTTCCCGCACCCGCAGCGAAATATCCCTGACAGCCCATATACTGCCGCAGCGGGGACAGCGGTTGCGTTGCAGGGCCTGGGCGGAGTCCGTACACAGGGGGCAGCCCTTTCCGTAGCGTACCACAAGGCCGTCGAGTTCGAGCGCGAAGGGCTTATCCACGGGGCTGGTTCTCCTTTCGTTTTTCGCAGTAACCGCTGTCGGAACACTGGTACAGCCGTTTTCCGCTAGCGGGATCAAAAAACTCGTCCATAAATACATCCTTCGCCCCGCATAAGCGGCACACCCTGCCGGACATATCCTCTACCCGGAAGGGATAGTCCTCGAAACAGAGGGAGCGCACGTCCGTGTAGGGCGGCAGGGCGTAGATTTTCTTTTCCCGGCCCGCGCCGAAAAGATGGAGTGCGGGGCTTTTATGAAGTTTCGGATTATCAAAGCGCGGGATGGGTGAGGGCATCATGATGTAGCGGTTTTCCACCATAACGGGGTAATCGGCGCCCAGCTCTATATCGCCGCTGCGGACGATATTTTCATAGAGCGCCAGCCATATAGGGGCATAGTCCATTTCGGCGTGCATGCGTTTGGTAACTGATTCCAGGGGTTCCACCATGCGCAGCGGTTCCGGCAGGGGTACCTGTAGCACCAGGATCTGATCGCCGCGCAGGGGGATTTCGGGAATCCGGTGGCGGGTCTGGATAAGGGTGGCCTCCTGTGAATCCGTGGTAGTTCTGACGCCGGTAGCGGCCCGGACAAAAGAGCGTATGGAAATGGCGTTGACACTGTCATCGCTGCCCTGGTCAATTACTTTCAGGATATCCTTTTTCCCGATAATCGAAAGGGTAATCTGAATACCCCCTGTGCCCCAGCCCCTGCCTATAGGAAGTTCCCGCGATCCAAAGGGAACCTGATAGCCGGGAATAGCTACGGCCTTGAGGAGGGCGCGGCGGACTGCCCGTTTGGAGCTTTCGTCAAGAAAGGCGAAATTGTAATTTTTCATCGCTCTTCCCCGCGGGTATGGCGCACCCTGTCCAGTTTCGATTGAAAGGTAACATAGTGGGGCAGTTTCAGGTGGGATATGAATCCGTTCATCTCAAGGCAGTCGCCGTGCAGGAGTACAAATTCCTGGTTCTGCACGGGGGAATCCCCTTCGTGGTCCAGGCTGTAATCCAGTATCGACATGGCGATGGCCTTTGTATCGTTTCTGCCGAATACCATGCCGTATCCTTCGGCGAGGCTAAGGGGCCTGGCGGAATGGTCGGCCTTGTCTCCCTGGCCGGATTCAAGGATTTTCAGGGGGTCTTCTTTTTCTTCCCGGCCGGGAGCGGTTTCCTCTTCGGAAAAAAAGGATTCAACTTCGGTAACGCAAATGTTTCCCACGACAAGGCATTCGCCTTCAAGCAGTGGGTGGGCGATGCGCACTTCCAGGGTTCCTGTACGCAGTTCCCCTACCGTAGGATGGGCCGGGCCGAAACCCCGGATTCCCGCGTAGGCAAGGCCCGAAATAAAACCTGTGTCCGCCCGCGCGAGGCTTTGCAGCCGGGCCGGCCGGGGCGCGGGAAAGACAAGGGGCTGCCGGGTAATGTCCTGGGGAGCCTGGGTATCCTCCTCCTGTTTCAGAAGGCCCTCTTCTTTTAGGGTTTGCGAAAGCCGGTTTGCCCGGACGGGCTGGCTGCTTTTGTCCGCTGTTGTATCCCGCGGCGTCTGCCCGGACGGGCCGGGACATTCCCCTTCCGGGGCGGCCTCTTCCCCGGCGGCTTCTTTTCCAGCGGGTTCTTCCCCGTCCGCGGATTCAAAGTTGAGCAGCCGGTGGGTATAGTCGCAGGTAGCGCCAAGAAACTGCCCGCCGGGAATATCCTTAAAAGCGGCGGATATGCGCCGGTGAATGTTCATACCGGCCCCGTCCAGAGGCAGGCTTTGATGAGCGCGCGATAAGGTCGAGCGGTAGGCCCGCAGCAGAAACACCGCTTCCTCCGGGGAACCTTCGGCCTGTTTTAAGGCCAGGGCAGCGTAGCGGGGAGCGTAAAAACCAGCTTCACCCATAATGCGGTCGATAAGGAGACCCATGCGGTTCTCCAAAGCCCCGGTATCCACTTCGCGGGAACCCCGTTGCCGGTATTTTTCCATCAGGGCGCGGGCGTTTTCCACAGCCTCCTGCCCGCCGGATACGGCTACATAAGCCATGTGATACTCACTTTCCGGGTAAGGGCTATGATGGAAAAATCCTCCCGTAAAAAAACCAGTTCCACGCCGCAGGGGTACTCAAAGCCCTGGTCTTCGCGGGCCTTGAACCAGGAAACTTCCGTGGAGCACAGGCGTATCCGCCTGCCTTCGGGGGGAACGCCCGGCCCATTGAGCTGTGCCGTGTGTTCCAGCCCGCCCTGAACGGCAATCAGAAGCAGGGCCGAATCGTGAGGATCGGTGAAAGTTCCCCGCCTGACCACAGACAGTATCCGGGCGGGATCCGCCTGGCAGGACAGAAAAACAAAATCCGCCTGTTCAAGAGAAACGGGCAGGCTGCCTGAAAGGAAACGGATTTCCCTTCCAATTTCCGGCGCGCCGTCCCAGAAAAAACCTGTTTCGTTATCAAGAAGCGTTACCGCCGGGGCCAGCCATTGCCCGTAACGGGGAAACCCGGCGCTGTATCTGTTCAAACCGAAAGGTTCCCCTGGATGCGCCAGGGCTTCCAGAAAAACGCGGAACACTTCCTGTGTCCCGTGAACCATATCGAAACTATAGGCGCTCTTCAATTTCCCTGTCCTCCAGAACATGAAACCTGACGCGTGTCCGTCTGACCTGGGCGGCCTGCCGGGCCTCCTCCTGTTTCCGCTCTTCTTCCAGGCGAAGCAGGCCGGGTTCAATTGCCGCGAAAGCCTCACAACCGCCGGAGTGAACGGCGTCCAGTACCGCCGCGTCCAGTACCTTTGAAAGGTCATCCCCCATCTGAACGGCTGCCCCGCGCGCGCCGTCCACCTCGACCGTACACTGAACCGCCAGAAGCTCCCCCAGAAAAAAGCAGCTTTGTTTTACCGGCTCGCGTACCTGTAACAGAACCATCGTTTTTTCCGGTTCTTTCAGCACGGCTACATTTTTCCCCGCCGCGGCCTTCTGCGCCAGCGGGCGCAGATCATCCGCCCGCGCGAAGGCGGTAATACGGCTCAGGGTAATTTTATCCATT
>JAISAF010000368.1 GCA_031266855.1 Spirochaetales bacterium | reverse complement strand
AGGCGCAATGAAATTGCCACAGGCAATTCCGTTGCGTATAACGCGGCGTAACAGGCCCGCGCGAGTGCAGGTGCGGACTTGTGAATGCGGAGCATTCACAAGTCCGCGGGTTGCCGCTGGGCGCGCGCGAGGGAGTGCAGCGGAAAGCCCGCAGGAAGCGCATTTGCGCTTCCGAGGACTTGGAGCGGAAAGCCCGGTTTTTTGCCCGTGGCTTCCACGGGCAAAAAACGCGCCCGAATTCTGATTCTAAAGATGCCGGGCAGGTTCTTATTCCACGGGCCGCGCCAAAGTCCAGTTCAGCGCCCGTGTATACTGCTCCCACATGCGGCTGTAGCGGCCGGCGGCTTTTACCAGCGTGTCGTGTACCCCCTCTTCCACCAGGCGGCCTTTGTCAATGACAAGGATTTTGTCCGCGCCCCGCACTGTGGAAAGCCTGTGCGCGATAATGATCACGGTTTTGTCCCGCAGCAGTTCCTCAAAAGCCTTTTGTATCTTTTGTTCGTTTTCCGGATCCGCGAAAGCCGTCGCCTCGTCCAGAACAATGATGGGCGCGTTTTTGAGGATCGCCCTGGCGATAACGATGCGTTGCCGTTCCCCGCCGGAAAGGTGGATGTTTTTCGTACCGATTACCGTGTCGTAGCCCTTGGGCAGGGCCTGGACAAATTCGTGGCACTGGGCCGCTTTCGCCGCGGCGATTACGTCTTCCCGGCCCGCGTTTTTATTCCCAATCAAAATATTGTTTAGAATGCTTTGCTTAAAGAGAAACACATCCTGAAACACAAAACTGACGATGGACATAAGGTAGTCGCTGGACATATCCCGGACATCCACTCCGCCGATTTTCACCGCCCCCTGCCCGGCATCGTAGAAGCGGGGAATTAAATGCGCCAGGGTGGACTTGCCGCTTCCCGAAGGCCCTACCAGAGCGCTCACCTTCCCCTGGGGGGCGGCAAAACTTACATCCCGCAGCGCGGCCGCGTCGCCCGTATAGGCGAAGCTGACATGGTCAAAACTCACGGAAAATTCCTTTACTGTTCGCGGGCGCGGGGTTTCCGCAAGGGGCTGCGCGTCCAGCGCGCTGTCCATACGTTCAATGCCGCTTAAAATCATCTTCCCGTTCTGGGAAACGTACAGCAGTTTGGTAAAGGGGGTGGAAAGGGAAACAGAAAAAATAAGATAAAATACCGAGGTAAACGCGAAAGCCCCGTAGTCCCCTGCCCTGCCGGAAAGGAAGATAATGACTGGAATTAAAAACAGATATACGTGGTTAATGACCATCATGAAAAGTTCCATGAAGATTTCAAATTCCTTTGTGTAGCCGCGGCAGAAGTCTCCATAGGCCCTGATTATTTCGTGGAATTTGCGGAAGCTGTAAATGGTCTGGTTAAAAGCCTTGACTACCGAAATCCCCCGCACGTATTCCACCGCCGCGCTGTTCATATCCTCCAGGGATCTCTGATACTTGTTGACAAAAATCCGGGCGTTCCTGCTGCCGAAGGCCGCCATCTGAATAAGGTAACTCACGGCAATGGGCAGGAGGCTTGCCAGCCCCAGCCGCCAGTCAAAGGCAAACAGAATAACCAGCGTTATGACTGGCATGGCACAGGAACCTGCCAGATCGGGAAGCTGGTGCGCGATAAAGCCTTCCAGTTTTTCTATATTTTCGTCCACCACTTTCCGCAGTTTTCCTGTGGAGTTTTCACTGTGAAACCCCAGCGGCAGGCGCGCGATGTGCCGGGTAAATTCCAGTTTCAGATCATAGAGGGTGGTAAAGGCCGCAATGTGCGAACACATCAGCGCTGCAAAGTTAAGGGCAATTGCCGCCGCCGCGCCTCCAGCGGCAAGAACGCCGAGCCGTATCATATACGCCGTATCAGGAGCGCCCGCGGCGGCGGAATGCCTAACCAGTTCCCGGATAAGGTAATAGACGGCAAAAAACGGGGTGAAGGAGAGCGCGACGCCAGCCACCGACAAAACACAGGAACATATAACCAGCGCCTTCTTCCGCAGCGCCAGCTCCCAAAGGCGCGCCATGCCTGTTTTATGATTCATAGCCACTCCTGGTAGTTGTTACTAATATGGTTAGCTACAATTAACACAGGATGGCGACGTATGTCAAGCCGGGGCACGGACAGGGCCACGGCAGGCTGTAAGAGCCTGTTCAAAATCTCATTTATAATTCAGAATTTGGGCGCATTTTTTGCGGTCAGGGAATTTGCGGCGCAAATTCCCTGACCGCAAAAAACCGGGCTTTCCGCTCCAAGTCCTCGGCCCGCCTGCGGCGGGTCTGTGGGCTTTCCGCTCCAATCCCTTGTGCCGCGCAGCGAGCGAATTTGCATACGCAAATTCGCGACCAGCCCCCCTTGCGCACTCAGGGTTTTTCCAGTTTTTGAACAGGCTCTAAGAAAAAATTCACCACGAAGTCGAAGACTGGCAAGGGCGAAGACTGGCAAGGACGAAGAAGCAAAAAAGGAGGCAAAAAAACTAAAGAGTAAAAACTTATTAGACTTTTCCGGCTTTGCGGTAAAAATTCTGTATGTATGATTTTAAAAACTTTCGTGAAGATGCGGGCATTTTTCAGGAAACAGGGGCCGCGCAGGAAACGGGATAGCCCCCCGGCGCGGGCTTTTCAGCCCGCGCCCTTTACCCCGGAGCCGATTCGAACGGCCGGCCTAGCGCTTAGGAGGCGCTCGCTCTATCCAACTGAGCTACCAGGGCTAGAACACTGCCTATTATAAAGGGGAAAAGGCGTTTAAGTCAAGAAGAAGACGAAAGTCGTGATTTTCGGGGTCGTGATTTTCTGTTTTAAGGGACACGGGCGGGCGCAATGCTTTAACAGGAACAGGGGGAAACTGATTTTTGTCATACTGACCTATACGGGATTTATGCGTTCCCTAATAAATCATCAAAAAAGCAATAATTGCTTGACAGGGAGTACATTTTAATGTACACTATAAATAGTTCTTCATACGAAGGCTAAATTGAGTCCGAATTATGGAACAAAGGAAGCGTAAGTGAAAAGGCAGGAGCCTTTAGAAGTTGTTTTCTTTGAGTCTGAGGCAGGCAGTCAACCAGTAAAAGAGTTCTTAACGGGCAGACCAAGAGAAGACAGAAAAGAGATAGGTGGTGATATTTACAAAGTACAAGAGGGGGTTTCCGGTAGGATTACCTCTCGTCAGAAAAGAGGACACCGATTTATGGGAAGTACGGAGTACTATCCCTGACGGGATTTGCCGGATTCTGTTTACGGTTACAAAGACAAAAATGGTGCTTCTTCATGGGTTTGTAAAAAAGACTCAAAAGACACCGCCGAAAGAATTAGAAATAGCAAGAAACCGGCTAAAAGAATTCAACAAATTAAGTACACGAATAAAAAAGAAGTAGATAATTTTAATAGGGTTTCGATTTAGTTCGGCGCCCTGATATCGATGAGGTTTTGGGGGATTATGGCAATGAATGGTATTGGTGATAAATTTGATGATTTTATGAAAGAGCAAGGGCTTTACGAGGAAGCTAAAGAACTTGCTTCAAAAAAGCTTCTTGCGTTCCAGCTTGAACTGGCAATGAAATCTCAGAATTTGACCAAGGCGTATATGGCAAAAAAGATGAATACATCCCGTGTTGCTATTGATAATATTTTAAATCCGAATTTTAATAATTCGATTGAGACTTTGGAACGATTCGCGTCATTGTTAGGTAAAAAAATCACCATATCCCTGACATAAATTTACTGTTCGGTGGTATTAGATATCCATGAAGACGGTACAGGATTGCATGAATGCTCCCCGGATTCTCAATGATTCGGGAATGGCGGGGCATATAAACTTCTTGTCTTCCGCACAATCAAATCATGGGAAAAAATGAACCGCGAACTTTTTAGCGCGACCGT
>JAISAF010000291.1 GCA_031266855.1 Spirochaetales bacterium | reverse complement strand
GAGGTTCCGCGCGATATTATGGAAGTTCTGCTGAAAAGTAAAAGTTTCCGGCAGGCATACACTCCTGAGCTTCTTACTCTGGACAATATTCATGAATACGCGCCGCTGAACATGGTGCTTAAAGTATTTGTCGACGCCTATGACGAACTGGAGGCCGGTTTGTCAAATCCTGGCGCCACTACATAACTACATAATGAGGAAAAAATGAACCGCAAAGTCGAAGACTGGCAAGGCCGAGGAAGCAAAAAATGAAAGCAAAAAAAACTGAAAGAGCAAAAACTTATCCTGCTTTTTCGACTTTGCGGTAAAAATTCTGCTTTTTTATCAGCATGTAAGTAAAAATTAAAGCTGTTCCCGAAGATTTTTTGTTTTCCGAAAAACAGCCTTGACGAAATTCGATGTAAGTTAGATGAAATTCGATGTAAAAAAATAGAGAGGAGAAAAAACGAATGCGCTATGGTAATTTAGATGGTAAAATCGCGATTATAACGGGAAGCGCGCGGGGAATCGGCCTGGCTTCCGCGCGGCTTCTGGCGGAGGCGGGAGCCGTGGTCATTATAACGGATATAAATGCCGAAGGCGCCCAGGCCGCCGCGAAGGAGCTTGTATCCGCCAGCCTGAAAGCCGAGGCTTTTCATCTTGATGTTTCCAGTGAAGCGTCTGTCAAAAAACTCATGGATCAGGTCTACGAATCCCGCAAAAGCATTGACATTCTGGTCAACAACGCGGGAATACTTGATCCCACATCCATACCTGAAATGACACAGGAAAAATGGGACCAGACGCTTGCGGTTAATCTGCGCGGCGCGCAGTTCTGCTCCCAGCATGTACTTCCGTATATGACAAAGAAACCTGGAGGGAAAATCGTCAACATCGCTTCCCAGGCCGGGCAGCTTGGCGGATTTGCCGCGGGCGTTCATTATACGGCGGCAAAGGGCGGAATCATCGCGCTGTCAAAAGCCTATGCCCGCTACTGCGCCAGGTTTCAAATAAACGTCAACTGTATTTGCCCCGGTTTTATGCTTACCGACATGACGCGCGATCGTAACGATGATCCGCAAATTGTTCCGCTCAAACGCCTGGGAACGGCGCTGGATGTCGCAAAGGCGGTATATTTTCTCGCGACGGATTTTTCCGATTATATTACCGGCGCGACAATCGACATAAACGGCGGATTTTATCTGCGCTAATTATCCGCGGGATAATTTAATTCCATTGCGAGAATTTGGGCGCATTCCGGGGCCGCGCCAGCGGCCACTACAATCCATACTTATCGGAAAGCGACTGTCTTCAGGCGCATTTTTTGCGGCTAACGCCGCAAAAAACCGGGCTTTCCGCTCCAAGTCCTCGGATTTGCTAACGCAAATCCTGTGGGCTTTCCGCTTCAATCCCATTGCGTCCCACGGGCTAACATAAAACCGTAAAGTCCGCTCGGCGTAGGCTCTGCCTACGCCGTATTAGAAGCAAGCGTCCACGCTTGCGGGTTTGTCACCAGGCACAGCACGTAACGCGCTGTGCACGTCTTTATCACCAACCGGCTCACCGCCACCATGATTACAGCAAACCGTCACGTTTGTAGCTTTAGACCCATACCGTAAAAGTAAAACCGTATAAATCATGAAAAAAAAATCACCGCAAAGTCGAGGACTGGCAAGGTCGAGGAAGCAAAGAATGAAAGTAAAAAAAACCTAAAAAGCAAAAACTTCTTTTACTTTTTCGACTTCGCGGTAAAAATTCTGTTATATGCTACCCTCCCCGGTCTCCCGCTTCCCAATCGCCCGGCAGCCGGATATGATAGGCTATGCATAAAATTATCAGAAAACTTCCCGCTGTGTTTTTTTTCGCGCTCTACATCTTTCCAGCCTTCGCGCTTGAAACAAAACCGGAGGTTACGGCCCTCGCCGCCGTACTTATGGACGCGAAAACCGGAACTGTTCTTTATCAGAAGAATCCGTCCCTGCCGCATCCGCCCGCGTCGCTGACGAAAGTCATGACAATTCATATCCTGCTGGAAAAAATCGCCTCCGGGGAGCTTTCCCTGAATCAGGAAATACGGCCGCCGAGGGAAAGCTGGGCGGTAAATCTTCCCCGTGATTCATCACTGATGTTTTTAGGACCTGACCAGCGGCTTACCCTGCTTGATTTACTCAAAGGGCTTGCTGTCCCGTCGGGAAACGACGCCGCCATCGCCGCTGCCATCCTGAGTTCCGGTTCTGTTTCCGCCTTCGCGGGCCTTATGAACGAGGAAGCGCGAAAAGCGGACTGCGATGGCCTTTTCTTTGTGGAACCTTCGGGATATGACGCTCATAACAGAATAACCGCCCTGGATTTCGCGCGTTTTTTGACTATCTATATTGATCGTCACCCGGAAGCTCTGGCGATGCTCCACTCTATAAGAGAGTTTACCTATCCCCGGACAGAGAATCTGCTGGAAGGTAACGGATCAAATCCCATTACGCAAACAAACAGAAATGCCCTTCTTTTTTCCTATCCCGATACCGACGGAATAAAAACAGGTTATTTGGACGAGTCTGGATATAATATCGCGCTAACCGCGCAGCGCGGCGATACGCGGCTTATTCTCGTTCTTCTTGGCGAAAAAGGTTCCACACCCCAGGCCGGCATACGCGCGCGGGACAGGGATTCAACGCGGCTTCTTGATTTCGGGTTTGATAATTTTACAACACAAAAAGTTTCCTGTCCCGCGCCGCAGGCGGTACGTGTCTGGAAAAGCGGGCAGAAGGAAATTATACCCGCATCTCCTTCCGAAATTCTGGTTACGATTCCAAAAGGAACGGAGAACCGTTTAAAAGGTGAAATTTCGCAGACTCTGTATATTACGGCGCCGGTAAAAAAGGGCGACATTCTGGGAACTTTGCGCGTGAGTCTCGATGAAAAGACCCTTTACGAAGGAAAACTTACCTGCGCGGAGGAAATTCCCCGTGGATCATGGTGGGATATTTTTACCGACAGCATAATTATCTTTTTTCGGGAACTTTTTGGATATCCGGTATAGGCAGCGCAAATCATGGGAAAAAAATAAACCGCGAAGCCGAGAAAGAAGTAAAAAAGACCTAAAGAGCAAACACTTATTCTACTTTTTCGACTTCGCGGTAAAAATTCTGTTATATGCGCCCGCCCTGGTTTGTCAGTTTGACTTTATTGACAAACTCAGGCCTCCTGTGATACCACAAATTATGGAAAAATTGAAAATAAAGGATCTCCAGATAGGACAAAATGCCGTGATCGCGGGATATGAGGCCGGAGATCATGCGTACAAAAGCAAACTCCTGAGCATGGGATTAACCAAAAATACCGAAATAAAACTGCTGAAAATCGCTCCTTTGGGCGATCCCATTGAAATTGAAGTCAGGGGATTTCATCTTTCGCTTCGTAAGGATGAGGCCGGAATAATTTTATTAAAACCGGGCGCTCACAATTAATAATAGAGCTGTTTTTTCAGAAAAACCTTTCGTTTACGAACCTGATACCAGAAAAAAAGCCTAACCTCCAGGCCGAAGAAGTATAAGAAATGAAGTATTTTAGCTCTGTTTCTTCGATTTATCCGGCTTTGTGGTAATTTTCCAAAAGTACGCTAATTCAGTCTGCCGGCAGGAAAGCGGCGCTTTTTGCAGTATCCTCATATAAGTTTTTTGGGAATAAAAAAAGCCGGAATACAATTCCGGCTTTACGCACATTAAGTTTTTAGGAAACTTCAATCCCCGGAGAAGAGGATTTTATTAGCCGCGTACCCGGCTTTCTGCCCCTTCTTCCCGGTACCTTAGCCTTTTTCGCGGCCAATTTTCCCGGTTTGCGGCCGCGCTTGGCGCCGCGTTTCGGTCCCCGTTTGCCTTTTACGGCAGCCTTCGGGGTGTCCGGTCCTGAACCGGCACGGAGATCCGTGATAAAGAGTTTTTCCAGAACTTTCAGGACATTTGTTTTTGTTACGCCGTATTCTCTTTTTACTGCGGCATCGGATGCCTGTTCAACTGCTGCATAATACTTAAAAAAAATTGAAGCCATTATTTAACCTCCTAAGAAATATAAACAAGTATAAGATTTATTATCATATTTAGTCAAGTAGTATTGAAGAAAAATATAATTATTTTTTCCGAAATTAAACTGTTTCAAAATCAATGCGGGTATTTTTCCGCACAGCGGAAAAATACCCGCGCTTTTCATTCCAGAATTTCCTTCAGCACTTCAAGCGCAAGTTCGGTTTTGCCGAATGGCGCGTTTGCCTGAAATCCCGCGGCGCGCGGTTTTATTACACGAATCATTTCCTGCGCGATCTTTATTCCTTCCGCGATCCCTTCCTCTTTCCCTGTGGTTTTTTTCATCCTCTCCATAATTTCCTGGGGAATTTCCACGCCGGGAACCTCATTTTGCATAAATTCGGCGTTTTTATAGCTTACCAGCGGCCAGACACCGACAATAACCGGCAGTTTTCCATACGCGGTTTCCGCCGCGTCAAGAAATTTAAATAAAGCGTCAGGATCAAATACCGGCTGCGTTATAACAAACTCAGCTCCGGCGCGCACTTTATCGCCGTAATGTTTCAACTCATAATCAAACGAAAGCGCGCCTGGATTCATTCCAACGCCAATTACCATTGCCGTAGGTTTTGGCAGACTATTACCGCCCAAATCGATACCATGATTCAAATTGTAAATCGCCTGCGTAAGTCCGACTGAATCAATATCAAATACGCCGGTCGCATCTGGATATTCGCCCAATTTCGGCGGATCCCCGGTAATAGCAAGAACATTCCGCAGCCCGATGGTATAAGCTCCCATAATATCGCTTTGCATGCTGATAATATTTCTGTCGCGGCAGCAGTAATGCAAAACGGTTTCGATACCGGCGCATCTTTCGATCTCAATAGCCGTTATCAGGGATGAAATACGGGAACTCGCGCGCGGGCCGTCCGGCAGATTAATCGCATCTATCCCGCGTTCCCTGCACATTTTTGCCTTTGCGATAATAGGCCCCAGATCGCAGCCGCGCGGCGGAACAATTTCGATGCTTGTTATCATTTTTCCTTCGGCAAGTTTCGCGCCCAGCTTTGATTTTTCCGCGAGGGGAAGGGCTTCCAGGGATTTTCCAGTGGTTTTAATAGCGGAACCCGGGGTTTTGAGGTTTATCGCTTTTTCCACTTTCAAACCTTTAACAGCCTCGGCAAGCTGCCGGGGTGTTGTTCCGCAGCAGCCGCCGACGGCATTCGCCCCCATCTGGCAATAGCGTTTAACGTATGTACTGAAATATTCCTCGCTATTCAGGTAAATGGTTCTGCCATCCACCTGCCGGGGCAGTCCCGCGTTTGGCATAACCAGAAACGGCTTGGTAATATAGGGCCGCAGAAGTTCCACGGCCTCCGCTATTGCCGCGGGGCCTATACCGCAATTAATGCCCACAACATCAATATCAGGAGATTGATTGAGCCGTGTTATTTTGTAAATCATCGCCCCCGCGGTATTCTCGTCGCTGGGTTCCAGCGGAATAATGGA
>JAISAF010000207.1 GCA_031266855.1 Spirochaetales bacterium | reverse complement strand
TTCAAAACTGAAGTTTTGAAACAGCCTCAAATTATTCATAAGGATGAAATGATGAGTGAAACAAATGTCGCAGACCAGGACGCCAACCCGAATATTGAAGAACTTGCCAATGAGGCTGAAGATCAGGAAAGCGGAAAACGAATATTAACAGGCTGGCTGGCAATCGCCGCCAATATCATTGCTTTTGTTTTCGGTGTGTTTCAGTATCTGACAGGCGGAATTCGTCCTTTAAACGGTATTCGGCAATCTGTATTGCATCTTATCTTTACACTTGTTCTGGTATATATATTTACACCGGCAGTGAAAAAAACGCGAAAATGGCTTGATTTCGTGGATTTAGTTCTTGTTTTTCTTGCCCTGATTTCGTTGTTTTATGTGTTGAGGTATTCGGATAATATAATCAATTTAACCTATAAAAACAATAATCTGCAGATCATTTTTGGTACCATATTGATCCTGTTAATTTTGGAAGCCTCCAGAAGAGTAATAGGGTGGACATTTCCCAGTATGGTTGGCGTTTTATTTCTTTACGCCTTTTTTGGGCATTTAATACCGGGTGTTTTTGGGCATCGAAAATTCTCTCCTGCTGTGATTATCCGGATTTTATATTTTGATCCCCAGGGTATGTGGGGTCAAATGCTGCAATTGTCTGCGACGCTGCTGGGCTTATTCCTGGTATTCGGAGCGGTGATGCTTAAAACCGGCGGCGGTGAAGCTTTTCTCAATCTTGCCAGCTTTTTAACGGCAAGGTCGAGAGGTGGTTCGGCCAAAGTATCAACCATTACAAGTTGTTTGTTTGGCATGATTTCGGGCAGTTCAAATGCGAACGCGGCGACAATAGGGACGCTGACAATTCCGCTTATGATTAAAAGCGGGTTTACCCGGAATTTCGCGGCCGCGGTTGAAAGCGTTGCGGGAACCGGTGGTATGTTAATGCCGCCTGTTATGGGCGCGGGGGCTTTTATCATGGCTCAGATAATCGGTGTAAAATATACTACCATTGCCCTGGCAGCCCTGATACCGGCGCTTATGTACTATGCATCTCTGTTTATATCAATTCATTTGGAAGCGATCAAAAAAAATATGCGGATACCCTCAAAAGAAGAGTTTGAAGCCGTAAGATCCCATTTCTCCATACAGGGTACCCTTTTGCCGATACTTCCTATTATTCTGCTTTTGGCAATTTTCATTTTGGGTTTTACCGTTCAAATGGCTGCCTATTACTCCATCATATTGGCTCTTGTGATTATGATTTTAACACGCGGGGGGAAATTCAACTGGGAGTATATTAAAAAATGTCTTAAAGGTTTGTATGAAGCATTTGGATCTGCGGGTATATCCATTATGCGTATTGCGGTATTAATATCCGCCGCCCAAATCATGATTTCCCTTCTTGCTATGACGGGAATTGCTGTCAAGTTTTCGAATATTATTGTCCAATTGGGTCAATCCAATACCTTTTTAACATTAATAATGGGAATGATTTTGATGTTTCTTCTTGGATTGGGCGTACCGGCGACTGCGGCTTATGTTGTAGGGGCGGCAGTGGTTGTCCCGGCATTTATTCTTTTGGGACTGGATACGCTTGCTGCCCATTTATTTACTTTCTATTTTGGAGCTCTGGGCGCTATAACGCCGCCGGTCTGCGGAACGGTATTTATTTCAGCATCTATCGCAAAATCAGACTGGTGGAAATCCGGATGGCTGGCAGTACGACTGGGTCTTCCCGCGTTTTTTGTACCCTTTGTTCTAATGTACAAACAGACGCTGTTGCTGCATGGTTCACCTCTTTCAATTATTATTGACTGTACATTGGTGCTGATAGGCATCACCATGCTGGCGGCGGGCGGTGTCGGCTACTTTTTAACAAAAGCGACGGTGTTTGAGAGAGTGATATTCTATATCAGCGGATTTTTACTTATTATGCCCAACTATCTTATTGCTTCATCAGGAATTGTTGTTGGAATTATTGTTTGTTTCATTCAGTACCGGCGGAAAAAGAGAGGTTAAGTATGCCAATGAACATGATCGAGAAAATTCTGGCAAAGGCCAGCGGAAAGGATTCGGTGAGTCCCGGCGATGTGGTTGTCGCAAATGTGGACACCCAGATCCTGCATGATTTAAGCGGATATATTACCGCCAATGTATTTGAGCGGGAAGTGAAACGCCAAATGAAATACCCTGATCGTACGGCCCTGGTTTTCGATCATCATTTTTCGCCCCCCACGGAGGACCGCGCCAAGGTGCTGGAACGGAGCCGTGAATTTGTAAAGACCCACGGGTGCCGGCTCTACGACTGCGGTTCCGGAAACATTCACCACGTGGCGGTGCGCCGCGGTATGATACGGCCGGGGACGGTTGTTGTGGGAAGCGACAGCCACACGCCGGTACACGGAACCCTGGGCTGTTTCGCCGCCGGGCTGGGGAATAATTCTCACGCCGCCACGGTTATGCCCTTCGGCAAAGCATGGTTCATGGTGCCCAATACCATCAAGGTAGAGATGACGGGCAAACTGAAACACGGCGTATTCCCCAGGGACGCGGCGCTTTGGCTTACCGGGCAAATAGGGGAGGGCGGCGTGGTTTACAAGGCTCTGCACTTTACCGGCCCCTTTATCAAGGAGCTTGAAGTTTGGGACCGCTGGCTCTTCCCGTTGATTACCATTGATATCGGCGGCAAATGTTCATTCATCGATCCCGATGAAAAGACTATTAAATTCATTAAAGAAATTACCGGACAGAGCTTTGATGTCTTTACTTCCGATCCGGACTCTGTGTATGAGGATGTGTGGAAATACGATGTGAGCGATCTGGAACCCCAGGTTGCGGCATCGCCGACGCTGGGAAACCTTCAGCCGGTCGGCGGCGGTTTTGCGGGAAAGCCGGTTCAATGGGCGGAGCTGGGAGGCCACGGCGGCGGAAGAATAGAGGATTTCCGGGAGGCCGCGAGGATACTGAAGGGGCGTCACATCGCAAAGGGAGTGAAATTCAACGCCGTGCCCTCAAGCCGGGAGATATTCAGTCAGGCCCTGGACGAAGGCCTGGTGAAGATCTTTTTTGACGCGGGCGCAACGTGGTTCCCGCCAAGCGCGGGTTCCAATCAGGCAATCAATATGGGGGCAATGACGGAAAACGAATCCATGATTTCCACCCAGGCCCGAAACTTCCCCGGACGCAACGGAAGCCCCAAGGCTGTCATGTATCTTGCCTCGGCATCGACGGTTGCGGCCAGCGCTCTCAAGGGCTGCATTTCCGATCCCCGGGAATATTTATAGGTGGAGGGAAGACAAAGATGGATCTTTTCAAAGGCCGGGTCTGGAAATTCGGCGATAATGTTCCAACGGATCAGATTGTACGGGCGGAGCGGGTTCTTCTTACTCTTGATGAAATGAAGAAATATGTGCTGGAAAACTACAACCCCGATTTCGCGAAGAAGGTTCAGCCGGGAGACATTCTGGTTGCGGGAAAGCATTTTGGGCAGTCTTCGGGCCGCGCTGGTGCGCCCAAGGCAATCAAGGCAACCGGCGTCGGTATTGTAATTGTGGAGTACGCGGCGCGGCTTTTTTACCGGAACGCCTTTGAGGCCGGGCTTCCTCTGCTGGAATGTCCCGGCATCA
>JAISAF010000186.1 GCA_031266855.1 Spirochaetales bacterium | reverse complement strand
TGTGCGGCGCGCCGGGATTCCGAAGGAACCATCTCTGCCGCCGGGCCGAGAAGTTCCCGCATAAAGGGAGTTTTCTGAAAATCCGTATTCCATATCGCGGCAAGCTCATGCTCCTTCGTTTTTACAAGGCGCGTAATAATGCGGATCGTAGGCCCCGCTTCGATAATTTCGCCTGAGAGAATAAAATCGCAGGAGGACGGGGCCGGATCAAGGGTAAGGGTAAAACCCCGGTTTGCCAGATTAGCCAGGCCGCCCATAAGATTCTGCGCCCAAAGCCTGCCCAGAATGGAGCGGCTCCCATTATCCGGGAATTCATCAATCCGTATACGCGGCGGCTGCGGCGCGGAACCAGCAAGCGCGGAAAGCCGCTGCCCGATCAGGGCGGCAAGTTTCAAACCTTCCGCGTCAATATCCGCGAGGGAAGCAGGAACAGGGGCGGCCTCCCGGGTTCCCGTATCCAGGGCCGCGGCGGCATATACAAGACTCATAAAAAGCGCAACACACAAACAGATTTTTTTCAGCATACATACATCTCCTTTCCGGTATCAGCGGCAGCTCAGAACCAAGCCCTGGAATTGCCGTGAGGCAATTTCAGGGATGCATAATTGCCTGTGGCAATTATGCACTGTAACCCGGCGGTCGCAATTTTTCCTGTGCCCAAGTAAACGCACGCGTGAGCGTGTTTGTTATACCAAGGCTTTTCGGCAAGAGGCCCTAAAAAGCCCCTGGCGTAGAACAGGTTAAGGGCCGGGAAAAATTGCGTGGTCTGCCCACCAGGCACAGCGCGTTACGCGCTGTGCACGTATTTATCCACACGGCTGCCGCCACCACGGGTATAGCCCGCGCTTACGCGTGCGGCCCTGGAACCAGGCCCGCAAAATTGCCACAGGCAATTTTGCGGGTGTTATCCGGCAGCGCGATTTTGCGTCGCAAAATCGCGCGCATGGCTCCAGGCTGTCATGCGCATACTCAAAAATCCTGAAACTGAAAGAGTATTATAGCCATCCAGCGGCAAACCGTCTATGTGCTGCCAGGCAGCTTCAGGAACTACGTCCGCGGAATTGCTGTAGGCGATTCCGCGGACGGATAATTCGGATTTCTGGTACAAGCGTTATGCGCAATTTTCTAAAGAAAATTGCGCATAATGCTTCCGCGTTTGCGGTATATGTTAGCCGCTGGGCGCGCGCAAGGGATTGCAGCGGAAAGCCCGCAGGAAAGCGCATCGGCGCTTTCCGAGGACTTGGAGCGGAAAGCCCGGTTTTTTGCGGTCAGGGAATTTGCGCCGCAAATTCCCTGACCGCAAAAAATGCGCCCAAAGGTCAAATCTACTTTATCATATCCAGAAAAATTTCCGCGGCGCTACAGGGTATTTGAATGCCCCAGTTTTCGAGTACCGCGGGATGGATTTCGCCGAAAATCCCCGAATCTTTTGCGTTGATCAGAATCCGCGCGCAGCGGCCTGGGATAAAACGCGGATCGTCTGTTTCGGCGAGCGTGTATGCGGCGGACAGGTAGTACAGTACGGCGGCGACCTGGGCTTTCATGGTGTTGAAGTCAGTGTCCGCGGAGGCCGAAAGAAAACCGAGGGTGTTCAGCGTGAGCGTCCCGTAATTTTCCGAAGGCTCAAGGCGGGCGGTTTTGCCAATTTCGAACATATTGTGCGGGTACACGGAGTTAGCCGAAACGCTTTCGGCTTCCAGAAGGCAGGGCAGGATTGAATTGCGCACAAACTCGTAATTTTCCGACATGGGGTTGGAAATGCGGATAATATCCGTCTCCGTCATATTCATTTTTTCGATAAAATTCCGGCCCGCGCCCAGATAATTAAAAATCATTTCCTGAAAACCCATGCCTACCATAACGGGAATTGTTTTGCGCGCGAGGAGTTCCGCGTCGGACAGGCGGCCCACGGTAAACTCCTGGGGCCGTACAGGTTTGAAATGATCCATGCCTTTGCCGATCATGATGTCTTCGATAATGTCAACCGCGTGGAGAAAATCGTTGCGGTACTCAGGCGGATTTACCCGTACCGTTTCGGCGCTGGCTTCGGCTCTACAGCCCATGCGACGAAGGCAGCGGAGGGCCTCGTCAGGGCTGAAAACCTCGCCCAGAATTTTCGCGGCGTCACAGAGTTTCGCCTCCCGCGGCGTCTGGAAATAAAACGGCGTTGTAATTTCCCTGCCGTACGGCGTGTCATAGGGATAACATACTTTGACCGGCAGAACCGTAAATCCAAGATCCGCGAAATCGCAGGCAACGATGGACAGGGCGTGCAGCAGGGAATGGATTTCCGTACCCGTAAGCTCGACAAAAAGATCTTCATCGCCGGGTTCAACGGCTCCGATCCGGCTGGAGTTGATAACCGGCGGGTAACTTAAAACCTGCGCGTTGTCGTCGCGCAGAAAGGGAAACTTCGCGAAGCCTTCGGTAATATGACCAAACTCAATACCCTTGGGGTGTTCGCGGTTAATCTGCCGCAGATTCATGACGCTGCCGCTGCCAAGGGGCTGGAAACAGGTTTTTTCCGGATCCACGGCGTCGTAATGAATGGGCCAGGAAATCAGCCCGGAACGGTATACGCCCATAGCGATTGACCTGCGCCTGCGTCCATAGTTCCAGCAGAGCTTCTCCTGTGACTGGATAATATCGGTAAGCGTCAGAGCGTCAATTTTTTTGCCCTTTACGGCAAAGGCCGCGATCCAGGGGCGGATGTCCTTCAAGGCGGGGTCTACGATAATCCGGCGGGATCCCGAATCCTTCACGGTTCCCGTAATGTTTCCCGCACTGTTTTCCGCGATATTTCCCGCGGCGTTTCCCGCGATATTTTCCGGACGGGAAAAAAAATCATAGTCCGGTATCGGCCCGCCCATGTAAATCCGAAGCTGCCGGGCAAGCCCCGCGGTTGACCACAAATCAGGACGGTTCGTATCGTTGAGTTCCAGCTTCAAAAGCCCTTCACCGGCGTCAGCCGTATCAAGCTCGCCCTTCGCCGCCGGAAGAATATCCTCCAGTTCCGCGTGGGAAAAGCTCCTGCCAATAAGAGAGTAGAATCTTTTTTCGTTTACTTCAATTTTGGGCATTTATTTATTCCTTTAGGCATTCATTTATTCCCTTGGGCATTTATTTACTCCTGCACAGGCGCACGTTTTCAAGATTGACCGAGAAAAGCTCGCGCAAATCGTTGACGCCCAGGCTCATCAAAGCCATGCGGTCAATACCGATACCCCAGGCCAGAACAGGCGCATGGATACCCAGGGCCTCCGTTACTTCCGGACGGAAAATTCCCGAACCGCCCAGCTCGAACCAGCCGAGTACCGGATGCTTGATATGCACCTCGATAGAAGGTTCGGTAAAAGGGAAATAGCCCGGAACATATTTCACCTCGCTCGCCCCGGCAACCTCCTCCGCGAACATCCGCAAAAAACCCAGATGGGTTTTCAGATTAACGCTTTCGCCAATGGCAATGCCCTCAGTCTGGTAAAAATCGGAAAGATGCGTCGCGTCCACCTGGTCGTAGCGGAAACACCGCACAATGCCAAAGTATTTTCCCGGAACCTTCGCGCGGGGAAGCTGTTTCGCGGAAAGCACCGTACCCTGGCTGCGCAGAATAAGGCGGCGGGTAAAGTCGCGGTTAAAACTATACTCCCAGCCCCGGCTCCCCGTAGTCCAGCCGTTCTCGTGAGCAGAGGCGACCTGATCAAGATACGGCTGCTCAATCCGCTTCGCGTGCGTAGGATTTTTCAGATAGTACACATCATGAATATCCCGCGCGGAATGGAACTGCGGCATAAAAAGCGCATCCGAATTCCAGAACTCCGTCTCCACAAGAGGCCCATCGAATTCCTCAAAACCCAAAGCGCTCAGCTTATCCTTCACCGAACGCAAAAAATCACAATACGCGTTTGTACGCCCCAGAATCATGCGCGGCGCCGGGGAGTCCACACTATAGCGGCGGAAAACAATATTTTTCCAGGTTCCCTTTACAAGCATCTCCGCGGTAAGGGTTCCAGTCTCCTCCCCGGAAATCCCCGCCGCCTCCAAAGCCCCGCGAACCCTGTCCGCCCCAGGCAGAAGAATGTAAGAAACCTCTTCCCGTTCCACAGTCTTAAAAGGCGAAGAAGCCGCCCCCCGTTTCTTACTCATACTCTGAATCAGTTCCAGCTCCTCCGCGGACAGTTCCCCCTCCGCCAAAGAGCCATCGCCAACCCCCAAAACGCCACCGCCCACAGCCAGCGTATTCAGCAAAGCCCGATCAAAAATAGCCCGCACACGAACCATACGCGGCGACGGCCCGCATCCCTCGCCACAAAGCGCGGCCTTTTTATCCGCGTCCATACACAAAACCCCGTCCTTCGACAACGCGCCAAAAGCCGAACCAACATCTTTATTATCCAGCGAAAGCTCCCGCGCGATCTCCGGCAGCCGCATAGCCCCCTTCTCCCGCACAAGACGCAAAATCTTTTCCTCCGGAGTGCCCCCGCGGCCATACTCAAGCCCCAGCTCCGTCAACTCATACAAAACACGGCTCACCCGCGCCTGCTCCCGAATCAAATTCTTCGCCGACAACCAGCTCACCGTCTGATTCGTCTGCCCCGTCTTATAAGCAAGGTCCCGCGCAAGAATACCCGAATCAATCACATCCCCCGCCCTGTACGTCCGCAAAACACGAATCTCAAGCGGATGCAGGCCCGCCACAACCTGTCCAACATCGTTTTCCATGCAAAAACTCCTTCTGGGATTCTCCAGTATAGCACACCACAAAAAAAGGGTGAAGATAGAGATAAGGCAGGGCGCCTCCCCGGCGCTTCGCGCCGGGGCCGGGCTTTCCGCTCCAAGTCCTCGGAAAGCGCCGATGCGCTTTCCTGCGGGCTTTCCGCTCCAATCCCTGGCGCGCGCCCAGCGGCAGCGCGTCCTCCGGTGAATGCGCAGCATTCACTGGAGAACGCCGGACATTCATTTCGCATAACGCCGTCCCCCGCACCCGCGCGGAAACCGCGCGGGCCGTGAACCCCGCGATTTTGCCCGGCCTTTTACCTGTTATACGCCAGGGGTTTTTAGGGCCTCTTGCCAGGATGCATGGGTGAGCCGAAAAGCCTTATTGTGAAAACACGCTTTCGCGTGCGTTCACTTGGGCATCGGCAAAATCGCCCCCGCCTGGAACCAGGCAGCAAATTGCCACAGGCAATTTGCTGCCCCCGGAATTGCCCCACGGCAATTCCGGGGCTTGGTTCCAAAGCCGCAAGCGTAACCGCAGGCTATACGCGTGGTGGCGGCAGCCGGACCGACCGTTCTGCGTAAAGAACACTTGCAAAATTGCTTGTACGGCCTGGTACAGAAGACGGCCCGCGGATTTCCGCAGACGGAAATCCGCGGGAACCTCTAAAAACTTTCTGTTGCTGTTAGTACGCACAGGGAAAAATTGCTGTTTTCACAGCAATTTTTCCCTTAGAGCCTGTTCAATATCTCATTATAAGAACGGCGATGAACGCCAGGATGACCATCTGGGGGGAATTGTGAAGTTTGCGTTCACAGTTCTTCCAACGCCGGCGCGCCTTATCCAGCCATCCAAAACTCCTCTCCCTCACCCACCGTTTGGGCAGCACCGCAAATCTATGCAGTTCATTCCGCTTTACCACTTCCACTTCCGCCCCGCACATATCCCTTACCGCCTGTGCGAAAGGTTCCCCCGAATAACTGCCGTCAACAATAAACTTACTTCCGATAGATTCTCCGGATTTTGCCTCATCATTCCTGCCGGTCAGTAACGTTTGCGGTGGTAATTCCCAGTGCATGGGGCAGGCCCATCGTGCCCGCAACAATATGACGCTTGATTCCTGACACTTTTTTGCCCGCGTCATACCCTTTTTCCTCCGCCGTATCAGCATTTTACACACTTTGCGCGTCAATAATGCCGTAGGTTGTTTTATCCGGGCGCATATCACCA
>JAISAF010000130.1 GCA_031266855.1 Spirochaetales bacterium | reverse complement strand
GTTTATCATATCCAGGGCTTCCCCGTAGAAGTTATGCGCAATCTTCGCCACTTCCTCGCGGATACCCAGGCTTTCCATTTCCCCACGGACAAAATCAATATCCCCATCCCCTACCGTTTCCGCGCCGAAAAGCGTTTCCAGCTTTTTTTTCGCCGCCCCCCCCGCCCGCGCAAAGAGGATTTCGCGATACAGGGTTTTTTTGTTCTCGCTTATATCCGAACCAACAGGTTTGCCAAGCTCTTTTTCCTCAGCCCACAGGCCAAGCTCGTCATCCTTTATCTGAAAAAGTATCCCCATTTTTTCACCAAGAAGAACGAAATGGTTTACCAGTTTTTCATCCTGATCCGCAAGAATAAGACCAGCGGCAAAAGGCAAAGAAAAAGTGTAACGCCCCGTCTTGCAGCGGTACAAAGCAAGAATATCTTCCCTCGCCGTTTCCGCGGGAGAAGCGCCCTGCCACACATCCTCCATCTGCGCAAGCCCCACATACTCCAGCTCGCGGCAGTAACGCGACAGCAGCCTTCCCTTTACACCGCTATCAACCTCAAGCCCGCACAGAATATCAAAAGCGACAAAAAGCGCAAGGTCGCCACAGCAGATACCAAGAGCCTCCCCCAGATGCCCAGCCTCATGCAACGACGCATCAGCCGCAAGCCTCCTGTACTGAGCATGCATCGCGGGCCTGCCCCGGCGGGTTTCATCCCTATCCATAATATCATCATGAATAAGGAAAGCCGACTGAAACAATTCCATCGCGGCCCCCGCAGCCACAGCAGCGCCAGAGTACTTCCCCCCATACATATCGTGAGTAAAACCAACAAGGCCCCCCCGAATCATTTTGCCACCACACGTGTAATCAAAAAGACGCCGCAGCGTATCCTTCCCCCAGGAGTTTACCTTCCCATAGTCAGGGCCTATACCAGCAAAACAAGCCTCCAGAAAACGGATAAGCCGGGTCTTTGCGGTCTTCATATACGCGAACATAGAAACAGACTACCACACGCGGACATGAAAAGGGAAGTGCGTAACACAGCGGAATAAACGCTCAAGGATTTTTTTATCCACAATGTGTTAGGCGCATTTTTTTGCCCGCGGAGGGCGGGCAAAAAAACCGGGCTTTCCGCTGCAAGTCCTCGGATTTGCTCATGCAAATCCTGCGGGCTTTCCGCTCCAATCCCTTGCGCGCGCACCAGCGGCAGCAAAAAAGTGCCAGGCACCTTTTTGCGTTTCACGGAATAGCGCTATATTTTAGAATGTGCCATCAAAAAACGTACCTGGCACCTTTTTGGGTTTCACTTAATAGGTGTGTATTTTAGTATACGACATGGAAAAAGGTGCCTGGCACCGGGGGATTTTTTTGTTTTTTTGGTGAGGGGGTGCTTGACAAAGGTGAAACGGATTGTTAATCTTGTCTAACTAAATTTATTGTTATAATTAAACTATTATAAGTTTAAGTAAATTTGCTATGTAAAATTTTATGGCTGGAAAAGGACGTTTTAATTTGCGCTATTATATTTCACTTTTACCCCCCCCCCCCCCCCCCATTACTATCGGAATACTAGGAATTATGCGCGTACTGTAATTCAGTATAAATCATTTCACGTTTTATATAGTACTCAAGGGAAAAAGAACCCCGCGACCAAACCGGAACTTACCAGGTTCACCGGATGTTATCCGTGTATTGGTTTGGAGCGGGGCTTTTTTATTATAGGGTTTTTCCGGTTCCCGCGGCAAGGCTTTTTGCCGCGGCGCGCCGGTTTCCCATATTCCATCTACAAGGAGGGAATACATGAAAAAAACATTTTTGACTGCCGTCCTTAGCGGCGGCCTGGCCGTGCTCCTTTTGATAGGAGCATGTTCCAGTTCTTCGGATTCTGGAGGAGGCGGCAACGAAGAAGAGGAAGTCTTATCCGGCTCATTTGAAGATTTGGAATTCTTATATACGAGCCAGCCGAATATCAAGTACTTCTCCCTGAGCCTGGGCAGGGAAATTACCTCCCAGGAAATCGCTTCCACGAAATGGGATATCGCGATAGAGGCAAAAGCGAATACGTTTTGCTATATCTACACTAACAGCGGGGTAAGCGCCACGGCGGCGGGATCCGGAGGGCAAGGCGGCGTCTGGTTCACTGACAGCACGGATTTTGACGACGTTGTTTTTTCCGACAGGGTAACTGACTTTTCCACGGTAAACGCGGAGTACGAAGACTATGTAACTGATGTTACCCGGTTTCAAAAAGGCATGTCGGGAGCTGCCGAAGGCCCGATGAATATTATGACCTATTTCGGGTATGCCGGCGGGGACGGTTTGGCCGCTGAAACAATGTTTGACTGGTCATCGCCCGGGCCGCCCATGTCCCCGTTTTTTGAGTTCAACAAACACGCCTTTTCGACCTGCCCTGGCGGTATGCCGCCGCCCTGGGATGAGACAGGAGAGGTGTACATCATCAGGCACGGTAACGGGCAGATGTATTCAAAATTTCAGGTTAATTCCCTGTCCTTCGCGAGTTCCACGTATCACCTGAGTTTCAGGTTTGAACGGGTGAACGGCTGAGAAATTTTTACTATGGGCAGCATATACCCAAAGGAACATACATAATGAAAAAGACAAGCAAATTGATATTCTTACCCGCTGTGCTGGCTCTGCTGGCACTGGTTTTCGGAGGCTGTGACAGCGGCAGTGATGATAGCGGAGACGATGGCGGGAACAGTGATTTTATCGCGGTAAGCGCAATAGCTGGTGTTCCGGTAAGCGCGGCAACTGGAATACCCCTTACTCTGACAGGGACAGTACAACCAGCAAACGCCACCAACACAAGTATTGAGTGGTCGCTGCAATCGGCGGGAACAACCTCGGCGTCTTTCGACACAGACAATGTGCTGGACGCCACCGCTGCCGGAACTATGGTTGTACGGGCGCGTATCGCCGATGGGACAGCGGAAGGCACTGACTATACCCAGGATTTTCCCATTGATGTTATCGACCTTCCCGCATACGTCATGATTTCCGTTCCCGGAGGAACGGTTTCAGCGGATATTGATTATAATGGGGGCACCGAGGGCACAGGTGAAGGCCCGTTCGCAAACGCGGGGACGCAGAACATGAGCATCGCCGCCTTTACCATCGGCGAGACCGAAATAACCTACGAACTGTGGAAAGCTGTTTATGACTGGGCAAGCGACAATGAGCGGGGCGCGCGCAAGTATACCTTTGCTCTTGCTGTAGGGAAGGAAGGTGATGACGGAACCCTTGATGCCGCTCCTACAAATCAGGAGCCGGTAACATATATACGCGGACGCGACATGATCGTCTGGTGTAACGCCTACAGCGAGGCGACCGGCAAGACGCCGGTGTATTACCTTGCGGGAACAGGTGATTTCAGCGACGACACGCGGGTTGTGCGGGAAAGCGAAGCCGGCAATGTAAACTTTACGAGCGCGAAAGCGGAAAACGCGGTAATAAATCCCCATGCAAATGGGTTTCGTCTGCCAACGGAAGCACAGTGGGAATACGCGGCGCGGGGCGGTAATCCGTCGGACAGCACAAACTGGAACTATGCCTACGCGGGCAGCGACACCCTGAATAACGTAGCGGTAAATTCTGATTCCCACACCGCGGCGGTAAAGACGAAAAATCCAAACAGCCTCGGCCTTTATGATATGAGCGGCAATTTAAATGAATTTTGCTGGGATATTGATTCAGAGGATAACTACAACCAGTACCGGCAGCGGCGGGGCGGTCATTATGCAACCGGCGAGGGCAACTGCGTATTAACCTGGAGGGACACGTATAACACAAATAACCCCAGCCCTGCTTTGGGTTTCCGTGTTGCCGCTCCCTAAGTCACAGAGAGCGCAGCGTTTTGCGCAATATTAAGAAAATCTACAGCGGGCGGGGCAACGGCCCCGCCCGCTGTGTTATACGCACGCAGGTTGCCGTGAGGCAACTTGCGTGTCCGGCGCGGACGGAGTCTGCGCCGGGGTTGCCACTCGCGCGAGGGATTGGAGCGGAAAGCCCGCAGGAAGCGCATGGGCGCTTCCGAGGACTTGGAGCGGAAAGCCCGGTTCATTGCGGCTAACGCCGCAATGAACGCGCCTGAATTCTTTCTGTATCGCATAACGCTGTTTTCAAAATAAGGAATGTTACTGTGAGAAAAAAATATTTGTGTGCGCTGTGTATTTTTTGCCGGGCTGTGCTGCTTCCTGGTTTTATTGTGGCGCAGGAGGCCGGGGAGGGGGAGGAGACGGTTTACGAGCTTGAGGGCGTGACGGTGACCGGCTCGCGGGTGGAGAGGCGGCTGACGGATACGCCTGTGGCGACGGAGATTATCAGCGGGACGGAGATTGAGAACTCTTCGGCTGTGACGCTGAGCGATGTGCTGGACGATTATGGCCTGATGTATTCGAGTAACGCGATGGGGGACTCGATTCAGCTTCAGGGTATGGGCGACGGGCGGGTTCTGTTTCTGGTGGACGGGAAGCGCGTTGTGGGGCGTGTGGCGCAGCGCATTAACGGCGAGACGCTGCCGCTGGATAATATCGAGCGTATTGAGATTGTGCGGGGGCCGCAGTCGGCGCTGTACGGGTCGGATGGTATTGGCGGGGTTATTAATATTATTACGAAGAAGCCGCC
>JAISAF010000086.1 GCA_031266855.1 Spirochaetales bacterium | reverse complement strand
TACCGGCTTGTCAACGAGGGCAAACCCTATTTTCTCAGCCGTCCAAGGCGCTTCGGCAAGAGCCTTCTGCTGTCGACCCTGAAAGCCTATTTTGAGGGGAAAAAGGAATTGTTTACGGCTGTATCGGGCCAGCCGGCGCTCGCGGCGGTGGAACTGGAAAAGGAATGGCGGAGCTATCCGGTATTCCACATCGATTTTAATGCGGGGGATTACCGTGAACCCCCGGGGCTGAACACGGCGATAGACAACAGCCTTGCCAGGCTGGAAAAAACCTGGGGCGAAAATCCGAAAGAAACCTCTTTCCCCGCCCGCTTTCAGGGTTTAATTGAAAGGGCCGCCGAAAAAACAGGGAGAAAAGTGGTCGTGCTTATCGACGAGTACGACAAACCCCTTCTGGAAGCTGGCGATACAGCCGGGCGCGACTATGCGCGGGACACACTAAGCTCCTTCTACGGCGTGCTGAAATCCGCCGACCCCTGGTTGAAGTTTTATCTTATTACCGGGATTACAAAGTTCCCTAAAGTAAGCATCTTCAGCGAACTCAATCAGCTTCTCGACATAAGCTTAATGGAAGAGTACGCGCCCCTGTGCGGCATTACCGGAGTGGAGCTTTCGCGGTATTTCAGCCCCGACATTCAGGCCCTGGCGGAAAAAAACGGCATGAGTTTTGAGGCCGCTCTGGAGGAAACGCGCAAACGCTACAACGGCTACCATTTTGCCGAAGACACCGAAGGGGTGTACAATCCATTCAGCCTGCTTAATACTTTGAAAAGGAAAAAGTTTCAGTATTACTGGTTTGAGACCGGCACTCCCACCTTTCTGGTAAAGACTCTGGCAAAAATCAATTTTGACCTTCCCTCGCTGAAAGACAGTGTTACTATCAGCGCGAATTCCATCATGGACTACCGCTTTGACAGCAGCGGCATTGTGCCCCTGCTTTACCAGAGCGGATACCTGACAATAAAGGGCTATGACCCCGGATTGAACGAATATACCCTGGGCTTTCCCAACGAAGAGGTTGAATACGGTTTTCTGAAAGAGCTTTTATCCGCCTATAGTCCCTGGGCGGGCGGAGGCAGGCAGGGCCTGTACATAGGCAGCTTCATGAAAGACCTAGACGCCCATAATATTGATTCGCTTATGAACCGCTTCCGGGCTTTATTTTCCGGCATCCCCTACCCGCTTACCCCGCAGAACGAGTACCACTATCAGACGCTGCTGTATCTGGTTTTTACATTGATGGGGGAATTCGCGCAGGCGGAGGTGGCCTCTGCCGCGGGGCGCAGCGACATGACTGTTATGCGCAGGGACACCATCTATGTATTTGAGTTCAAACTTGCCGGCGGCGGAACAGCGGAAGAGGCTCTGGATCAGATAGACCGGAAAGGATACCTTCTGCCCTACAGCGCGGAGGGAAAAACTCTGGTTAAGGTGGGTGTAGAGTTTGACAGGCAAACGCGTACCATAGGAAGATGGCTGAGCGCGTAATCGCGCTTCCCGGCGGTCGCGACTTTGCCTGTGCCCAGGTAAACGTACTTTAGGGAGCGTGTTTTTGACAATTGCAAGGCAGGAAGCCTTGCTTTTAACACGGCGTAGTCTGGAGACTGCGCCGGGCGGGGTATGTTGGTGCGAAATTGCGTACGCAATTTCGCGTTGCCGCTGGGCGGCGCCAGGGATTGGAGCGGAAAGCCCACAGGCCCGCCACGGGCGGGCCGAGGACTTGCAGCGGAAAGCCCGGCCCCGGCGCGGAGCGCCGGGGAGGCGCCCTGAATCTGAAATTCCTACCGGGAGGGATCCGCTTTGGTTAGCATATTCAGAAAGGCGGCGCCGCGTATGGTTTGCGTGGGGAAAAAGGATTTTCCGTCGGGAAGGCTCATGATTTCCCGTTCGACGCAGCCGAGGATGGAGTCAAAAAAGATTGAGGAGACTGGTATGTCCGCGACGGGACTGGAGGGGAGCGGGCGGCGGTTTGCGTAACGGCTGGAGTAGCGTGTGAGCAGGGTTTTGTCGGAACGGTTTTCCGCTACAAGATGCCATAGAAACCAGGCGGCGCCTGAACGAAGGACGGTATCGCTGATGGCGGGGCTTCCGGCGGGAAGTTCTTCCAGGCCCGCTGCCTGTGATGGGGGAATAATCGATCGGGCGGCGAGGCGCGAAAACAGGTCGGCCTTTGGCCAGTCCTTTCCCGCGGTAAGAAAGGTCAAAAGGCTGGTTTCCGCTGTGGTAAGTTCTATTACGTCGCCCCAGGACAGCTCGGAAAGCTGGGCCAGAGCCGCGGCCGCGCTTTGTCCGGGCGCGATGTTCCGCATATCCCAGGCTCTGTCCCTGTCGGCCCGGTAGGTTTGCCCATAGATGGCAGACAGCCGTGCGAAGGCAGTATCAAAGGCTGCCGCCGATTCGCGGTAGCGGCCCTGTTCCAGAAAGACCCGTGCCCGTTCAATACCCAGTTCGCCGGAAGCCGGGTCAGCTTTCAAGGCATCCTCAATAATGCCGAGCCGTTTTTCCGCATCGCGTTCCAGCCGCGCGGCAAGAACGGATGCCTGAATCGTACCTGGCAGGAGTTCCCGGGAGGCCGCAAGCTGCTCCTCGGCCCTAGTCCTGGAGCCTTCCAGCAGGTACAGTCTGCCGGACCACGCCGCAAGCTGGGCCTTGAAGGCCCGATCCTGAATGGGCTGCGCGTCCAGTTCCCGTATGCGCCGCCGCGCGGCCTCAAGCCAGGCGCTCTCATGACCGGCGTCAAGGGCGACAATCGTGTTTTCAATTTCTTCAAGGTCCGCCCCCGGCAGCCCCTCAGCCGACATGTATAAATCGTCCTGTATGGTTTTACATGAGAAAAGCGTCAGCAGCAGTCCAAGGAGTATTCCACATCCATAAGGTTTCATTCCGGTTTACTCCCCCTTATTTTCATTTGAAATTGCCTATCGTATCTGAAACTGACTTACCTGTCTAAGAGCCTGTTCAAAATCCTTATAATCTCACTGCAATATCAGAATTCGGGCGCCTTTTTGGCGCAAAGCGCCAAAAACCGGGCTTTCCGCTCCAAGTCCTCGGATTTGCCAATGCAAATCCTGTGGGCTTTCCGCTACAATCCCTTGCGCGCGCCCAGCGACAGCCAGCGGGATAGTGAATGCGAAGCATTCACTATCCCGCTGGCCTGCCTCCGGCAGCTCAGAACCCGCCCCTGGAATTGCCTTTGGCAATTCCGGTGCAGCTAATTGCCAAAGGCAATTAGCTGCACGCAACCCGGCTGTCGCCCCACGGGCTTTTCCAGTTTTGAGAAAGGCTCTTTTTCCCCTTCCTTCCTTTTTTTACTTCTTCGCCCTCGCCCATCTTCGCCCTCGCCCATCTTCGCCCTCGCCCGTCTTCGCCCTTGCCAGTTTTCGACTTAGCGGTAATTTTTTTTTGTGCTGCAGTATAATCATCCCCTCCAAATCGTATCTGAAACCGCCTATCTGAATTGCCATCTGTACAAAAGATTATCAAGCCCGGCGCCCGCGCATTCCATCCTGCCGTCGCCGTTGAAATCGGCAAAGGCGGGGAGTCCCCAGACAGGCAGGGGAAAGCCCGCAAGCAGCGAAAAAGAGCGGGAATACCCGTACAGGGCGTTAGCTTCGCCGGTAAAAAATATTTCCGGTGTTCCGTCGCCGTCCGGATCCGAGACGAAAATGACGCCCTCCTCCGCCCGCAGGCCGGGAACAGTCTGGCTTAGAACCCGCGCCCCGGTTTCCGCCCCCGCGCTGTCAAAAGCCGCCTGATGCAGTACGCCCGCGGAAGACAGCAGCCACAGGGAAGCGCCGTCCCACACCGGCTGTATATGAAAAACTCCGTTCAGATTCAGGGGAAAGCCGGGCGCGGGCATCCCCTCTTCGGTAAAGACAGACAGTTCACCCGCCTGGGTAACAAAGGCGGCAAAGACCTTCCCGTTATGGGAAAACAAAAGCGGCGAGCCAAAGGCGATACCGGAAACCTGAACAGGCCAGCCGGGACACACATTCCCGGCTGTGTCCGAAAGCCACAGCTCTCCCATAAAACTTTTGGGATACATCGCCATATACTTTTTCCCGCCCGCTTCAAGAAACGACGGAGGGGAACGCAGGACGCTGCCGTCAAAGTCAAATGAAATCCGGGAGATGTTTCCCGCCTGATCAAGAACAGAAAGCGAGCCGTCCTCGTCGGTAAGAAAAAGTTTTCCGTCAAAGGCCGAAGGAACCGCCGACAGGCTGCATCCTGTTACCAGGGGAAAACCCTTCACCGGCTTCATCGCGCCGTTTACCAGCGCGGCCTGACCCCGGCGGGTAACTACCCAGGCAAGGGCGTCGTTTGCGTCCCGCGCGCGCAGGCCCCAGGCCGGAACGCACCATATTTCGCCGGGGTTTTTGAACTCCCCGTACTCATACAATGTATTATTTACCGGATCAGCGGCAATGGCGGAATCCCCGCGGGTAAAAAGAATCCTTGACTCCTCTTTTTTCTCCGTCAAAGCCGCGTATACCGCGTTTCCTGTTTTGCCGCCAACCTCAAGGGGAAAACCAGGGAAAAGCTGAAGCCCCCTGCCGGAACCGGGAACAGCCGAGAGGGAAAAAGTAAGAATAGAATTCTCAATACGCACATCCGCCAAACCCTGGCGGTAAAGCCGCAGAACCGAGCTGATCGCGGTATTGCCTTTCAGGAAAAAAGGCAGCGCCCTGTCCAGGGAATAAAACAGGCACAGCGATGTCCCGCCGGATCTGCCGCGCGAGAGCTTTCTCCACAATTCGCTTTTCGGCAGAATATTGTTTGCGCGTATAGCCGAAAGCGCCGTAATAAGACTTTCCGGTGATTCGGATACAAACAAAAAACCGTCCTGCACATAATAAAAGGGCGAAGGAATAACAACATCCCACAGCCGCAGAAGCGAATCCAGAAAACCGGGCAGCCGGATCTGGGGTATGCGGGTTCCATCCAGAACAGTGGAAATATTTTCGCTTATAATCAGCGATGAAAAAACTCTGTTAAACACCTCCCGCCGCCGGTTCTCGTCCTCCACCTGTATAGCAAAAACCGGAAAAGGCCGCCCCTCAAGTCCAAAAGCGGCAATCTCGCTTCCCGCCCAGGAAAAGACCATCTCGTCAAGGCCCATGCCAAAAAACATACGCGCCGCGCTGTCGGCCCTTTGCAGGTTCGCGCTTACCGCGGGGCCGGACACAGGAGAGGCCGCGGACAGAAGTTCGGGAATGCTGCCCGCGGAAAGGATAACGCTGTACTGGGCGCTGCCGGGAAGCAGGTTCGGGAAAGATGCCACGCGCGAGTCCCGCGACAGAAGCCGCTCAAGAGCGCCGTCCGCGGCGGAAAGCGGCGCGGTAAGTTTCAGGTCGATCTGATCCGGCAAAAACGACAGGGCCGCTTCCGGGAAACCGGAAAACCGCACCTGTTTCAGGATTCCCGCCACAGGATTATCCGCCTCCGCGCCTGTCCCCGCGTTCCCCTTCGGGGAAAGAGTCTCCATGATAAAATCCGGCGAAAGAAGAAACGCCGCGTCAAATGCCTGCGCCGAAAAAACCTTGCGGGAAGCGCCCACAATATCGCCATCGCGGGAAGTCCCCGCAAGCACGGACTCGAAAAGCGGAGAATCATCGGAAATAATAAGAAGGTTTTTATGCAAGCCGATAAAAAATACCCGCCCGTCTTTCAGCCTGTATTCAAAACGGGAATTCTTTCCAGCCTGCACATAATACAGATTGGGAATCGTAATCTGACCCGCGAGATGCGGCAGTATCCTGAAAACCGAGGACATCACCCGCATATCCCAGGCCGCGAGGAAATGCCCGCTCTCAAGAAGCGCCGCCGCGGCCTCTCCCCTGCCCGCGAAACCCAGCAGAAAATTATCCGCGATACCGCTGCCTTTGAAATCGGCAATAACAGGCGCCAGCGGCGCCAGCGCGGGATGGGAAATAATTTCCGGCAAAGCCTCATGTTCCAGAAGATTATGAAGAAGTTTAACAGGGTCAGGCACATAAGCGTACAGCCGGAAGGAATCGGGAATAACAGACTCCGGCCTTATTCTGCCAATAAAGGAAAAACCCACAAAAGCCGCCGGAACAAGAACAATAAGCCCCAGAATAAGAATCAAAATACGTTTCAGCCGACGCTTCTTTTTACCAGGCACATTTTTCTCAGCCGCATTTCCGCAAACAGCGCCGTCCCCGTCTGTTTTCATTCCGCAAGTATGCCCCGCCGCCGCGGGATAGTCAAGACGGAGTAAAGAATAAAGAATGAAAAATGAAGAGTGAAGAATAAAGATATGGGCACATTTTTTGCTCCACAAAAAACCGGGCTTTCCGGGACTCCGCTATCGCTCCGGCCCCGCCTGCGGCGTGGCTGCTTCGCATCCCTCCAATCCCTTGCGCGCGCCCAGCGGAAGCACAAACTTGTGAATGCTTTTTCGCATTCACAAGTTTGCCATCAACCCTGTCCGCGTGTGGCAGCTTGAGAACCAGGCCATAGTCCGGCGACCGCGATTTTGCGAAGCAAAATCGCGTGGTGTACCACCAGGCACAGCGCGTAACGCGCTGTGCACAACAGGCTCACCGCCACCACGATTACAGCACACTGTTACGCCCGCAGACACAAAAGACACCCATGCAAGTAACCGGCAATAGAAAGTTTTTAGTGGTAGTGTACCGCGCCGTAAACAGCCGGAGCGTTATGCGTAATAATTTTGACCTCCTCTCCGAAATTGATAAAAAGACGGCTGCCAATATGGCTTGACATTATTAAAAACACAGGTTAATATAAAAATATGGGCAGTAACATACCATATATCGATAAAATTATCCCCATTATTGTATCGCTTGCATCACCGGATCAAATTATACTTTTTGGTTCATACGCACGAGGTGATAATACTAAAAAAAGCGACATTGATTTACTCATTATAAAAAAAGATCTAAAAAACGGACTTAATATTATTGATTCTATTTATATGTCTTTTTATGAAAATAAAATAATAGTCCCTGTCGATTTGCTTGCAATTGATTATAATAAATATATTAAAATAAATAATGAAATCGGGTGTATTTATAAAACAATAAAAGAACAGGGAAAAGTATTATATGGAACGCTATGAATCATGGATCGAAAGGGCGAAAAGCAATCTTGAAATTTCAAATATAGCTGTTAATATTAATGTGTATTATGAAGATTTGTGTTATCTGGCTCAACAGGCTGTTGAGAAGGCGTTAAAAGGACTTTTAATATATTATGGAGTTGAACCTGAGTTTACACATAATATTGGAATACTGTTAAATGGAATTGAAAAATTTACTGACATTCCTGAAAATATCAAAAAAGCGACAAAATTAACAAAATACGCCGTCATAACAAGGTATCCCGGAGAATATGATGAAATTACAAAAGAAAATTATGAGGAAGGTATAAAAATAGCAAAAGACTGTTTGGAATGGATTGAAAATAAAATTAAAGAAAGCGAAGAAAATAAAAACCCAGAATAAAAACAAAAATAGCGTACATAACTGTCAAATCAATCATTTTTTAGATAGTAATAATACCGCACCACACGTACATCATTATTTTTTTATTCCATTAATTTGTCCAATAATTTATTCCTTTTATTTACAAGTCCTGATTTTTTATGCCATCGAAAATCAGAATTTTCCGCGTTAGCCGCTTCTTCCGCCAATGTTTTATAATAATCTGATTTTTCCATATTATTTTTATGTTTATAAATTATTGATAAAATCGCGTTTTTTACATACTTGTCTTTTGGAAAATCTAATTCTTTAGCCCGTTTCAATAATAATATTTCCACGTTCCCAAAAAGGTCTGTTTTGTTTAATTGTATAACCAATTCGGAATAATTTAAATATGCGTCTGTTTTTATTTGTGGATAAATTCTTTCAAAATCTATCGCGTTCTTATAATTTTCAAGCGCTGAATCATATTTTCCCATTTTATAATAAATATCACCCTTTAATTTGAACGCCGGGCTTCTATCAAATTTATCATCAGGGTATTCATTAAAATATTTTTCCACTAATTTTAACGCCACAATTAATAATTCAGTATCGTTTGTATCATTCAAAGTAGACGCCTGTATTCTTAAATACTGCGGCCGGTTAAATTTTTGAGACCGTTTTAATTTTGAGAAAAACTCATTTTCTTCTTCAGGTGTCCATGTGGTTTTTCTATACCAGTCAATAGCCATTTATTTCCTCCAATAGCTCTATTATACCCCCTGGAATTGCCTCATGGCAATTCCAGGGCCTCGCTGGGCGGCGCCAGGGATTGTAGCGGAAAGCCCGCAGGATTTGCATAAGCAAATCCGAGGACTTGGAGCGGAAAGCCCGGTTTTTTTGCCCGTGGATTCACGGGCAAAAAAAGGCGCACTCACAAAAAAAGGGATGCGCCGGGGACAGGTTCAATACAGAAGATTGTCAAAAAACAGTGAGAA